>NZ_REBN01000122.1 GCF_007692705.1 Mongoliibacter sp. | reverse complement strand
AAGTCGACAACGTTGGAAACCAAACCTGCATCCAATTTCACAGCTAGTCTCGCGGCAACTGCATCTCCCAAGGAAGACTTGGACAATACCAGTGTATTGGCACCAACTTGTTTGTACACCTGAGCAACGGCATCTGCGTGCGCCTGTATTACGCCAGCATCCAGTTTTTCGTCTGACACATGAATTACCTTGGAAGCTCCAGCAGTACCTGCCACGGCCAGTGCATCATCAGCTATTGTTCCTAATGCGACAGCGATGACGTCTCCCCCTGATATCTTATCAGAAAGTGCCTTACCATATGAAACTGCTTCCAAACTGGTCTTTTTAATACTTCCTTCAGCGTGTTCTATATATACTAAAATTGACATATTTATCTTATTTTCAGATTATTAAATAATTTTACTTAAAGCACTTTTGCTTCATTTTTCAGCAGTTTTACCAGCTCTTCTACATTGTCTTTGTCTACCAATTTTACTGAACCTTTAGCAGGAGGAAGTTGGAATACAGTGACATTTGTAGCCACTTCACTGTCCTTAGCTTCAACTACATTTAGGGGTTTTGTTCGTGCCGACATAATCCCTCTCATATTTGGAATTTTCCATTCTGCAATAGGTTCTTGACAACCTGCTATCAAAGGCAATTTTGCTTCCAGATATTCTTTTCCACCTTCTATTTCTCTTGCCATTTTAACATTGTCTCCATCAATATCGAGTTTCATTACCGGTGAAATAGAGGGCATTCCCAAAAGCTCTCCAACCATACCATGAACCATTCCCCCATTGAAATCTATAGATTCTCTACCCATTAGGATAAGGTCATAATTATTTTCTTTGGCAATAGCTGCGATTTGCTTGGCAACAAAAAGTGCATCTGTGGGGAATGCATTTACCCGAATGGCATCATCAGCTCCGATTGCAAGAGCTTTCCTTAAAGTAGGTTCAGTCTCAGCTTCTCCTACATTAAGCACGGTCAGTGAGGCTCCTAATGATTCCTTAAGCTCAACCGCTCTTGCAAGTGCATAATCATCATAAGGACCGATAATAAACTGAACACCGTTTTTGTCAAATTTAGTGTTGTTATCAGTAAATTGTATTTTGGATGTGGTATCCGGTACGTGTGTAATACAAACTAGAATCTTCATCTATGAATATTTAGGTTATTTATTTTTAAATTGCGTGAATTTAGTGATTAGGCCATAATTAAAAAAAGATTTCATGAGCAAAATGTCCCGAGTGGAAATGCTGGAATTATTTGCGGAACAAGAACCACAAAACCCTTTCAATTGGTATGCATTGGCCTTAGAATACAAAGAACTTAATAAAGAAAAGGCAGAAGCATATTTTTCAAAACTGCTTGAGTCATTTCCGGATTACCTTCCTACCTATTATCAATCAGCTGAGTTTTTTGCTGAAATGAATCTGCTTTCTCTAGCGAATTCCATTTACCTTAAGGGAATTGCGCTTGCGGAAACACAGAAGGAAGCAAATACACTTAGGGAATTGAAAAACAGCTATCAAAATTTCCTTTTTGAATATGACTTTGAGGAAGACTAGGAGATTTTAATGACAAGTTTGCCCAGTTGACTACCTGATTTCATTTTATCAAATGCTTTTACTGCATTTTCTAAATTAAAAACATCGTCGATAATCGGTTTGATTTTATGCTCTTCCACAAACCTCATCATATTTTCAAAATCCGAATCTGAACCCATAGTGCTACCTATTAACCTGATTTGATTCCAGAAGACTTTTCTGGTATTGAAACCCTCAGGATTGCCTAATGTAGCACCATAAAACACAATCCTTGCACCTGGAGCACAAACATTGATCAAGTTGTCAAGGGTTTTACCCATAGCGCTATCTATTATCAGGTCAAAACCTCCCGTTGCTTTTAATGCCTCCTTGGCCCAATCTTGGTTCGTGTAATTAAACACTCCTGCGACACCAAGTTTTTTGGCTTGATTTAACTTATGTTCACTGCTGCTACTGGTATATACCTCTGCTCCAAGTGCCAATGCAAATTGAACAGCTAACTGCGCTACTCCCCCACCAAACCCGGTGACAAGTATTTTTTTTACAGGTTTGGCCTTACCTTGTACCATCAATGCTCTATAGGCTGTTAGCCCTCCAAGTGGCAAAGCTGCTGCTTCATCCCAATTTAAATGAAGCGGTTTATGACGCAACCTGTCTGAGGATATAACAAGGGATTCAGATATAGTACCATGATCAGGCATGCCCAGAATTTTGAAATCTGTAGCTTGAACCTTCTCATTTTCACCCCAATTTATCGCAGGATTTACAATGACCTCTTGACTTATCCATTTACTGTCCACTTTGGATCCAACTTCCTTAACAATTCCAGCCCCATCAGACCCCAGGATTACTCCATCCTGAAGATTAGGATAAAGCCCCTGCCTACACCACTCATCCCTATGGTTTAATGCACTTGACTTGATTTGAATTCTTACCTGATGATCTTCAAGCTTAGGAAGTGAAACATCTGCTATTCTAATTTTATCAGTTGAATTTCTATCTAAAACTAAAGCTTTCAATTTGAAGTTTTTAAAAGGTTGAAAATTAAAGACCAGGTGTATGGCTCATGTACTAAAACTACAAAATTAACACAGCTAAAAAAGTAAAAGTTTTGATTAGACCTTAATAATGTAAATAAATTCCTAAAAAGGAGCAGGTTCATTGCTGCCCATGCTTCCAGGGAATGAAGAATCGCTATCACCACCATTAGCCTTACTCTGTAGCCTTATTGTGTTTCCGGAATCAAAATCCTGCGAACCACTTGAAGAGGGGAATTTACTACCATAAAGCGCTTCTTGAGGTTGATAAGGCACGTTCATTTCTAAATCGGTGAATTTCGTATACTTACCTATAAACCTAAGTTTAACATTTTCCAAAGAACCATTTCTGTGCTTTGCTATTATCACCTCTCCCACTCCTAATGTAGAGTTGCTATTTTCATCTTCTGTAATCCCATAATATTCGGGACGGTAAAGGAACATTACCATATCAGCATCTTGCTCAATAGCTCCTGATTCCCTCAAATCGGATAATTGAGGTCTTTTATCCCCTCCCCTTGTTTCTACAGCTCTTGATAACTGTGAAAGAGCAATCACGGGAATACTTAATTCCTTGGCAATTTTTTTCAAAGCCCTGGAAATACTTGCAATTTCCTGTTCCCTGTTGCCTCCTTGACCGCCAGCTTTGGAATCTCCTGACATCAACTGAAGGTAATCAATCACCACCATTTGGATATCATGCTGGGCTTTTAGTTTTCTACATTTTGCCCTGAGTTCTAATATGGACAATGCTGGTGTATCATCCACAAATAATGGTGCCTTGGAAAGTTTCCCGGTTTTGTGAATCAATTGCTCCCACTCATAATCTGCGAGGTTTCCTTTTTTAATTTTTTCTGAATCAAGTTCAGCCTCAGAAGATATCAACCTGTTGACAAGCTGAATAGAGGACATCTCCAGAGAGAAAATGGCTACCGGTCTGTTATGATCGACAGCTGCATTTCTCAGTACAGACAATACAAAATCCCTTTTAACCATATGACGTCGTGCCGCTATGATTACAAGCTCATTTTTTTTCCAACCCGATGTGACCCTATCCAAAGCTGTAAATCCACTTGGAACACCTGTAAGACCATCTTTTTGACCTTTTTTGGACTCCAATTCTATGATGGCTTCTTTCATGATGTCCCTCATATTGGAGTAATTCTTACGGATGTTTTTTTCCGAAATTTCGAAAAGAGATTGCTCCATTTTGTCAAGCAACTCAAAAACATCTGTAGTGTCTTCGTAAGCATCCTTTTGAATCTCAGAAGCAATACCTATCATTTCACGTTTCATGGATTGCTCAGTTATAATCCTGGCGTGAAATTCAATATTTGCAGCAGAAGATACTTTTGAAGTCAGTTCCGTAATGAAAAATGCTCCCCCTGCGAGTTCAAGCTGCCCGTTTTTCCTAAGTTGGTTGGTAACGGTAAGGAGATCGATGGGTTGGCTATCTGCAAAAAGATCCAGAATTGCAGTATATATAGCTTTATGGGCCTCCTTGTAAAAGCTTTCGGGCTTCAGGATGTCTACTACGGCAGTCAAGGCATCCTTTTCCAGCATCAATGCTCCCAATACAGCTTCCTCAAGGTCAATTGCCTGAGGAGGCAATTTTCCCATTCCTGAACTTAAGTTTAAATCAGGTTTTCTTTTACCTGTAATTCTGTTGGGGTTGCTGAATTGATTTTCTGCCATGGAAACAAATGTAACGGCTTTATGCAAGAGTTTTTAAACAAGTTATTCACCAGATATCCACAATGCCTCAATTACTGCTGATTATCAGTTTTATACCAATTAGTTCTTAAAATTAATTTTCACCAAAGCTTTTTGGTACATAAATCTAGGAACTTCAAATAGAAAACGAAGCAAATTACAATTATTGATAAATTCATGATAGAAAATAGTGAAACTTGAGTTTTTAATAGAAATGGTATAGTCTATTAGACCATATGCTTACATTTGGGTTTTAACTTTTACTAAGCAATGCGTAAGAACTATCATTTTATTGCCATAGGAGGTGCGGTAATGCACAACCTGGCACTAGCCCTTCACCAAAAAGGACATTCAGTAAGTGGGTCTGATGATGAAATCTATGAACCATCCAGATCCAGATTACAAAAAGCAGGAATTCTACCCGAGGAAAAAGGTTGGTTTCCAGAAAAAATCCATAAAAAACTGGATGGAATTATTTTAGGTATGCATGCCCGACTGGAAAATCCTGAATTGGTAAAGGCAAAAGAGCTGGGCATACCTGTATATTCCTTTCCTGAATTCATCTTTGACCAAAGCAAAGAAAAAAAGAGAGTGGTAATATCCGGTTCGCATGGAAAAACTACGATTACTGCAATGATATTGCATGTGCTGAATTTTCACAAACAGGATTTTGACTACTTGGTAGGTGCACAGATCGATGGATTCGACCTTATGGTTAGACTATCTGATGCACCTATTATTATAATAGAAGGTGACGAGTACCTCACCTCTCCTTTGGATAGAAGGCCCAAGTTTTTCCATTATTACCATGATATTTTACTTATGAGCGGAATAGCATGGGACCATTTCAATGTTTTTCCAACTTTTGAGTATTACAAAGAACAATTTGAAAAACTTGTTGAAATGACGCCGCAGGATGGCACATTTATCTATTGTGAAGAGGATATTCATGTCCGAGGCATAGGAGAATCTCAAACCAAGAAACCATTTGACCTCATTCCCTACAAGGCACACCCTTATGAAATCAAGGATGGCAAAACCTTCCTGTTGACAGATCAAAGCAAAATTCCCATCTCGATTTTTGGAGAGCATAACCTGCAAAATTTGATGGGAGCATTAGAAGTATGTATTGCGCTTGGTTTAAAAAAAGAAGCATTTTACGAGGCTATTAAAGTATTCAAAGGTGCTGCAAAAAGACAGGAGATTTTGGCCCAATCAGAATACAGCATTCTTTTCAGAGACTTCGCCCATGCACCCTCCAAATTAAAGGCAACTGCAGATGCAGTAAAAAATCAGTTTCCTAAAAGAAGACTAATAGCAGTTCAGGAATTACATACCTATAGCTCCCTGAACAAGGACTTTGTTGGGAATTATGCTGGCAGCATGGATGCGGCAGATTTATCTATTATCTATTTAAATCCAAAAGCTGTATCTTTGAAAAAATTGGAACTTATGGATGAAGCCACTTTAAGGACTGCGTTCCAAAGAGAAGATCTCATTCTTTTTACTGAAATTGAAAAACTGAAATCCTTTCTTGAAAATCAGGACTATAAGGGTACCAATCTATTGCTGATGAGCTCAGGCAATTATGATGATATGGACTTGAGCTATCTAAAATCAAAAATCAATCAATAAATTTTGACATGAATTTAAATCTAAAAAACCCCATTGCATTTTTTGACATAGAGTCAACTGGAATAAATATATCTACTGATCGTATTGTGGAAATCTCAATACTCAAACTTCATCCGGATGGTAAAAAGGAAACAAAAACACTTCTCATAAACCCTACTATACCCATTCCCAAAGAGACTTCTCTGATTCACGGCATTTATGATGAAGACGTAAAAGATGCACCGACTTTTAAAGAGATAGCAAGAGAACTTCATCAGTTTTTAGTTGGAGCAGATTTATCGGGTTTCAATGTATTGAAATTTGATATTCCTCTATTGGTTGAGGAGTTTTTGAGGGCTGGTATTGATTTTGACATTGAAAAAAGAAATATCCTGGATTCTCAGAAGATATTTTTCATGATGGAAAAAAGGAACCTTACGGCTGCTTATAAATTTTACTGTGGTAAAAATTTGGAAAATGCCCATTCAGCTGAAGCAGATACCATTGCATCTTATGAGGTTTTTGAGGCACAGGTAGAAAGATACCTAGGTGAAGAAGCTGAAGATTTACAAGGAAATAAACTGGGGATTTTTGAAAATGACATGAAAAAGATCCATTCAATACTTAATGAGAAAATGGTGGATTTGGCAGGCAGGTTTATTTTCAATGATGAAGGCGTGGAGTGCTTCAATTTTGGAAAACAAAAAGGTAAGCCTATTGCTCAAGTATTAAAAGAGGAGCCTGGCTATTATGATTGGATGATGAAGGGTGACTTCCCATTGGATACCAAAAGGAAATTCACCCAAGTCAAGCTGAGAGAATTTCAACAGCGATAATTAAAAAAACCTGCCAGATTAACCTGGCAGGTTTTTTTATTACCTTTTTTGACTTTTTTCATAGTACTCCATAGCAGTAGGCATCTGTTTATTGAGTTGTTCAATACGTCTATTAGGACCAGGGTGAGTGGATAAAAATTCCGGAGGCCTTTCTCCCGAACCCGCATTGTTCATCCTCTCCCAAAAATCCGGAGCGGCCCTGGGGTCATATCCAGCAAGGGCCATAAAATTCAACCCTAATTGATCAGCTTCCAACTCATGTCTTCTGGAGAATTTCAACATCCCTAATTGCCCGCCTACGCCAAAGGCCTGAAGAAATAAATTCTGGGTCAAGGTAGGATTTTGTCCCATTGCAGCTTGTGCACCACCCAATAGTCCATTTAATAATAAACCATTGGACATCCTCTCTCTGCCATGATGTGCAATGGCATGAGCGACTTCATGACCCATTACTACTGCAACACCGGTTTCATCCTCACAGATCGGCATAATTCCTGTGTAAAAAGCCACTTTTCCACCAGGCATACACCAAGCGTTGACAATATCTTCTTGGATGAGGTGGAAGTCCCATGCGAATCCTTTTAATTCGTCCTCATAACCATTTTCTTTGAGGTAACTTTCAACCGCATCAGCTATTCTACGACCCACCCTAACTACCATTTGACCTTGCGAAGTATTGGTTACTAAATTACTTTCTGCCAATACTTGATCATATTGCTCGTAAGCAAGTGGTAATAACTCTTGATTTCCAACGAGGGATAATTGGTTTCTTCCGCTTAGTGGAACCCTGGAACAGGAATAAAGTAAAAGTCCAAGCGCAAATAAAAAACTAATTTTCTTCAGCATATTGATTAAATTTTGATCAAATTAGACCAAAAAAGGTGCCATTTCAAACCATGTCTTTCATTTTTTACTATTTTGAAACTTAATTTTATAGCCCAATGAACGAAGAAGCAAAGAAATACCTAAACAGAATGACAAGTCCCATGATTTTTTGGTGGGCTATGCTTTTTAAGCTTCCCTCAGCGATTTTCTGGAGGCTTAGGGTTAAATCCCTGGATCTCAAGTCATGCACCGTAACCATCCCATATTTTTGGCGTAGCCAAAATCCATTCAAGTCTATTTATTTTGCTGCCATGGCAGGTGCTGCCGAATTGAGCACAGGAGCACTATGCCAATTGGCTATGGCAGGCAAAGGAAAATTCAGTATGCTTGTGGTGGATTTTAGGGCTGAGTATTATAAAAAAGCAAATCAAAAAATCGCTTTTTCCTGCAATCAGGGCGAAGAATTATGTGGCCTGATTGATGCTCTCAAGGTTGGGGATATGGATAAAATCACAACAGTCTCTACAGGTGTTTCCCCAAGTGGGGAAATTGTTGCCAAATTTTATGTTACTTGGTCATTTAAAAGAAAGTCTTAATCCCTGAACCTGCTGTTTCTTTGGTCGATTGGGTTTCTCCTGTCAAGACGAGGTGGTTCTTCTTTTCTGAACCTCGTTCTTTGATCTAAAAAGTCAGTCAGCATTTTTTCAACCCTCTGCCAATCCATATCTACAAACTGATGGTCAATATTGGCCATATTGAATTCAATAATCAGGTCATCCATATCCCTGTCTGTAAGATTATATTCCATTTTGAGGACTTGCATCACAGAGTCGGATTGAATCAAATCGAGGTAATCCTGCTGCCTAGATAAGAAAGCTAATTTTTTAGCATACTGCCGCTTTTGCCTTTCACTTTTCATGAAATAGGATATAGGCCCATCCAGTGTAAGACCTGGCATAAGGTTCTCATTATTGCTGAGACCTGCATAGATCTTTCCAGGCCCTGCTGGCCTGTCACTTAAGGAGCGCATTGTGGATTGATTACCGGCCTTAAATGGGATTATCATTCTATCACCATACAAATCAAACATTGGAAGTGTCCTGGCATCTAAATAGATGTCTGTAAAAATATGAGTTTCCTCTCCTATCAACATTTTTTTTGGGATATAGTAATCACGCTTAAAAAGTAAACTATCCCCTTCCTTGCCTTTAACCCTGAAATATCCTCTTTCATTGGTCATGATACTGTCTTTGTTGTTGATGTTGATGACCCATACCTTATCCAAAAAATTACGATCCATACCTTCCACTACATTCCCTGTGATCACCTGGGCTTGTAAGTTGCCAAGACTGAATAGTCCCAGAATTAATGACAATATGGTTACTTTGAATTTCAACATCTAAAAATACCAACACGATTTAAGGCTAAAAAATTTATCTGGTTAAAAATTATTAAGAGTCAAGGTGACCAAAAACTTTCAAGAAGGTTCTGTATAGATACTGATACGCAAGAGAGGTCTTTTTTCTTAATCGAGAATAAATTTCTGAGATCCATTAAATACTCGTAATTTGATGTTTTCACTTACATGATTATTTCAACTTCCTTAAAAATGAAGAATCAACATCAATTAACCCGATTTGCGCCTACTCCAAGCGGGTTTTTACATTTGGGTAACATTTATTCATTTTTAACCACTCACCATATTGCCCAAAAAGAAAATGCAAAAGTTTTCCTGAGGATTGATGATTTGGATAAGGACCGAACCAGAAATAACTACATCAATGATATTTTCGAAACCTTGGATTTTTTGGAAATACCTTATGATAGAGGTCCAGAGAATCTCAAAGATTTTAAAAGTAATTTCTCTCAATTTTCGAGGTTGCATCTATATCGGGAAGCTTTGGAAAGTCTAAAAATCAATAAGCTAATTTTTGCGTGTGATTGTAGCCGGAAAAAAATACTGAAAATGAACCCAAAAGGCTTCTATACCGGTTTTTGTAGGAATAGACAGCTGAGTTTTGCGAATACCGATACTGCATGGAGGGTAAAAACTCCCCGAAACAATGATGTTCAGTTAAATGATTACTCCGGTATCACTATTACAGGAAAACTTCCCGGAGTTTTGAATGACTTTATCATTAGAAAAAAAGGTGGACTTCCCTCCTATCAGCTGGCTTCATTGATAGATGATATCCACTTTGGTGTAGACCTAATCGTAAGGGGTAAAGACCTCTATGGATCCAGCCTTGCACAAGTTTTTCTTTCAGGTCATTTGATCGGAAATCAATTTTCCGGAAATACATTTTACCATCATAAAATCCTCAAAAACGAAAAGAGTCAAAAACTTTCAAAGTCTACAGGAAGCACTTCAGTACAATATTTAAGGAAACAGGGCAAGAAAAAAGCACAGGTCTATCAGGCAGTGGCTGATTTGGCAGGTTTAAAAGGTCAATATAACAAACTGGAAGACTTCAGCATATTGGTAAATTAAAAAGCCGGCTTAAAAACCGGCTTTTTCTATATATTATTTACTTCTTTGCTTTCAAAGATTAATATTTGGCAGGCTTTCCTTCACCTGGAAGAGACATTTTGATAAACTCTCTGATGTCTTCATTTGAATTGGCTAAATCTTCAGCTCTCAAGTACATCATGTGACCTGATCTGTAACCTTTAAAATGTAGCCTGTCCTGCATTTTGCCGGCAGGATCCATTTGCCACATATTGTATTTGGCATTGAAATAATCAGTTCCACCATCAAAGTAACCGGACTGAGTCATCACATGCATATATGGGTTTTGTAACATGGCTTGAGCCAATTGTCTGCCTGTATTTTCATTACTTCTATCCCAAGGATGAACTGGACCGAATAGATTATATGTCAGGTCTGTATCTACCTTCAATACATTTTTGGCATAATAATTCATGGCAGGAGAAAAAGCATGGTTCCAAGAAGTCAATGCAGGATCATAATCATAGCGCTCACCTGCATCAGTCTGATCAATACCTCTATACCTACTATCCAACCTTCCGATTGTCAAACCTTGATCTCTCATAACTTCTTTCCAGTAAAAGCTGGTCGGCACAGCCAAAGCATGTTCCAAAATCACTTTTTCACTCATTCCGGTATAATAGGACATTTTCTTGGCAATTTCTTTTCTCTCTTCAGGATCTAAGGTTCCTCCTTTTGACAATGCAGGAATAAGAACATCCAAAGTATATGCTTCTACTTCCGGAAGGATTTCATCCAAATCTTTTGCTTGCAAGTCCGCTGGTAATACTTTATGATACCAGGAAGTAGCAGCAAAGTAAGGCAAGTAATTAGCCGCTGAAACCGGACCGCTTCTATCCAAACCCATGCCTGTTGGAGACACTAAAATTACTCCATTCAGGTACATCCAGTGTGAGTTTTGTAATTCATGCGCCATACCGGCAACTCTAGTAGTTCCGTAGCTCTCTCCTATCAGGTACTTTGGAGACTGCCATCTATTCTGACGTGTAGTGAATGTCTTCACCCAATCAGAAAGGTATTTGATATCACTGTTGATGCCGAAAAATGTAGATCTAGGCTCGTCTTTATCGAGAATCCTTGAATAGCCTGTATTGACCGGATCTATATATACTATATCTGCAACATCCAAGATAGAGTGAGGATTCTTACTTACCCCATAAGGCTGAAGTGGATAGCCCTCATCATCAATATTAAGCTTGTAAGGACCAGTATAAGCCAAGTGCATCCAAAGAGACCCAGATCCAGGTCCACCGTTAAAGGAATAAACCAATGGTCTTTTAGCTTTGTCTGTCACGTCTGTTCTTTCATAATATGTAAAGAATAAAGTAGCGATAGGTTCGCCATCTTCATTCCAAACCGGCATAGTACCAGCAGTAGCTTTGTAAGGAACGCGCTGACCTTTGATGGTAACTTCTCCATTGGTAACTGAACTGGATTCCACCTTGACTTCTCTTCTTTCTTGGGCCATTCCCCAAGTAAAAGTCAAAAGGATCATTGATAGTGTTAATAACTGTTTTTTCATAGTATTTGCGTGATTAATCTTATTCGAAGATAACAGTTATAGTCCCAAGCCAATTGAAATTTATGTTACCATACCAGCTTTTAGGATGAATGGAAAATAGCTCGTAACAAGCTTAAGGTCATAATTTTTATCAAAAAATCATTATACAACATCCTAACCGCTTGTGTAGAAATGGTGTTGGTTTATAGATTTTCATAATTGGAAAACTGAATTTCAATTAGTTTCAAAGTTTAAAAAACCAATTTTTAATGAAAAGATTAATAGTATTGATAGGTATCTTCCTATTTCATTCCCTTGCCCATGCGCAAGATTCATTCACTAAAGGAAATTATGAACTTGCGTCAAGGTTTTCTCCGGAAAAGCTAAAAAAAATGATTTTTTCAACTGATGTGAAGGCCCATTGGCTCAAAAATTCAGACCGATTTTGGTATGAATATGAAACTTCGGATGGCAAAAACTGGTATTTGGTCAATCCTGCAAATCGGACAAAAACCCAATTGTTTGACAAAGACGCATTGGCGGCCCAGTTGACATTAATCATAAAAGACCCTTTTGATGGCCAACACCTTGACTTGAAAGACCTAAAATTTGTTGAAGAAGAAAACGCACTTCAATTCAAAGTGAAAAGTTCTGAAGAAGTTCTAAAGAAAGATTGGGATGAAATCAAGGCAAAGAACAAAAATGCCAAAGATTCACTGGAAAAGAAAACGTTTACATTTAAGTACAGTTTGGCAAATCAATCTCTAACGGAAATAGAAGACCAAGAAGAAAAGAGAAAAAGACTTTCTTGGGCCAATATCTCTCCTGATTCTTCAAAAATAGTATTTGTGAAGCACGAGAATCTTTATTGGATGGATAAGGAAAATTTTCTGAAAGCCGTAAAAGATGAAAAAGACAGCACTATTGTTTCACATCAGATTACAGATGACGGTGAAAAGGACTATTCTTATGGTGGATCTGGAAGAGGTGACGACAATGTTGATGAAGAGAAAAAGAAAGACGATAGGAAAAGGGCTTCTGTGTATTGGTCACCCAACTCAAATGAATTTGTATTAAGTAGAACTGATGCCCGGCAAGTCAAAGATTTGTGGGTATTGCACAATACAAAAAATCCAAGACCAACATTGGAAACCTATAAATATGCCATGCCAGGCGAAAAAGAACAACCACGTAATGAACTGAAGCATTATTCATTTGATTCTGAGGAGATGACTGATCTGGAGATTGATACCTTCAAAGATCAGAGTTTAGGTATTTGGTCAGCAGACTTACTTGCTAGCCAAATGGATGATGATTTCAAGCCTGTTAAGTGGTTGGGAGATGAAAATTACTTTTACTTTACCATTACCTCTAGAGACCTTAAAAGGATCGATATATGTAGGTGGAATATCAAAGAAAATAAAAAAGAGGTTTTGGTAGAGGAAAGGAGTAATACCTACATTGAAGTTCAAAAGCCAAAAATCCTGAATAACGGAACAGAATTTATCCATTGGTCCGAAAGAGATGGTTGGGGACACTTTTACCTTTATGATGTCAATGGAAACATGAAAAGACAATTGACCTCAGGACCATACCATACAGAAAGTATCGAACGATTAGATGAGAAAAACAGGATACTATATTTCTCAGCCAATGGCAAAGAGAAAGATGAAGACCCCTACTATCTCCATTTATATAAAGTTAGCCTTAACGGCGGTAATGTCACTTTACTAAACCCGGGCAACTATGACCATAGAGCTTTGGTAAATGACAAGGCTACCTATTTTGTAAACAATTATTCTAGGGTAAATACAACTCCTGCATCCGCTCTTTATGATAATCAAGGAAGAAAAATCATGGATCTAGAAGAAGCAGACTTAAGATCTTTAATTGCCGCAGGTTATCAATTTCCCGAACCTTATACTGTCAAAGCGGACGATGGTATCACCGACCTGTATGGTGTAATGTATAAGCCTTTCGATTTTGACAGTACCAAATCTTATCCGATCATTGAATATGTCTATCCAGGCCCTCAAACCGAATCAGTCAATAAATCTTTTGGCCGGTCTATGGATAGGATAGACAGGTTGGCACAGTTGGGCTTTGTAGTAGTTACAGTAGGCAATAGAGGCGGTCATCCCGCAAGATCCAAATGGTACCACAACTACGGTTATGGCAACCTACGTGATTATGGGCTTGCCGATAAAAAAGCAGCCGTAGAGCAACTTGCTGACCGATATACCTATATAGACAGGTCAAGAGTAGGAATTCATGGTCATTCGGGAGGTGGGTTTATGTCCACAGCTGCAATGCTGGTCTACCCTGATTTTTTCAAAGTAGCAGTTTCTTCTGCTGGAAATCATGAAAATAACATCTACAACAGGTGGTGGTCAGAAAAGCATCATGGCGTCAAAGAGGTCATTACTCCAAAAGGTGATACTACTTTTGTCTATCAAATTGAAAGGAATCCAGACCTGGCAAAAAACCTCAAAGGCCACTTGCTTCTGGTAACAGGAGATGTAGATAACAATGTACATCCAGCCAATACCATTAGAATGGCAAATGCCCTTATCAAAGCAAACAAACGTTTTGACTTTATCATCCTACCGGGGCAACGGCATGGGTTTGGAGATATGACTGAATATTTCTTCTGGAGAATGGCTGACTATTATGTACAGCATCTTTTGGGAGATAATACACCCCGACCTGTAGATATGCTGGAAATCCAACGGGAAAAGGCCCTGACGAAATAAATCTATTTAGTAAAATTCAGTTAAAGGCTGTATCAATTTTTGGTACGGCCTTTATTATTTAATAACTTATAAGATAATTTAAAAGAAAATTTTTAACCAATAAAACCAAACCAATGAAAAGACATGCAACAGCCGTGTGGCAAGGATCAGGAAAAGAAGGAAAGGGAAATCTCAGTTCACAGACAGGCATACTGGACAATACCCAATATTCTTTTTCTTCTAGATTTGAAGACGGCAAAGGAACAAACCCAGAGGAATTGATAGCAGCAGCACATGCTGGCTGTTTTGCGATGAAGTTAAGCTTCGTTTTGGGCGAATCTGACCACACACCTGATGAATTAAAGGCGAAATGTACCATTACACTTGAAGATGGAAAGATCACTCAATCCAAAATAGAACTGAAGGCAAAAGTACCTGGCATATCCTTAGAAAAATTTGAAGCAGCTGTTAAAGATGCTGAAAAGAATTGCCCGATCTCAGTACTTTTGGATACTGAAATTGTAGTAGAATTCAGTTTAGAGTCATAGAGCATTTAGTTAGAAGGGGTAGTTTCTTCCCCTTCTTATTTTTTTAAGGTAAATGAAAATGTGCTTCCTTTACCCAGTTCAGAAATTACTTCTACCCTGCCCCCCAAGAGTTCGACATTCTTTTTGACAATAGCCAGACCTATACCAGAACCGCTATATTCATTCTTGGAATGGAGCCTTTGGAATAAATTGAATATTCTCTGATAATGCTGCTCTTCAATACCTATACCATTGTCTTTGATTTTGAATTCCCAAAAATCAGGGGTTTCTTCTGCAGAAATTTCTACTTCAGGAAATGATTGCGCATTGTTATATTTAATCGCGTTTCCTATAAGATTTTGGAATATTTGCATCAATATCATTTTATAAGATTTGATAGTAGGTAACTTTCCAATTTTGAATTGCACTTCTTTTTCTTGAATTAATCTCTTGTTGAGCTCCATTACATCATCGATAATATTTTTCACTTTAATCTCCTTTAGGTCATCTTCATGTCTACCTACTCTTGAGAATTCCAAAAGATCAAGCATAATGTGCTTCATCCTTGAGGCACCATCTTTTGCAAAGTGAATATATTGCTTGCCTTTATCATCCAATAAATCGCCATATTTCTTCTCCAGCAAGCCCATAAAACTGCTGATCATCCTCAAGGGTTCCTGCAAATCATGAGAAGCCACATACGCAAACTGCTCTAATTCTTGGTTTGAAAGTGCCAATTCCTCTATGCTCTTTTCTAATTTTTGATTGAGGTTTTTAAGAGATTCTTCAAATTCCTTTCTTGGTGTAATATCAGACAAGGCCCCAAGTGCCCTTGTTGCAACTCCATCGGCATTCCTTATAAAAATTGCTTGGTCACTTACATAAGCATAAGAACCATCTGATTTTAAAAATCTATATTCCTGATTCCAAGTTTCTTCGTTGACTTTCCCTGATAATAGCTGAAACATTTTTGAGGTTACCCTTTTTTTATCCTCAGGGTGTATTTTACTGATTAAGAAATGAAAGTCTGGAGCAATTTCCTTTGGATCATATCCAAAAAGGGTTTTGAACCCTGCTCCCCAAAATAATTTATCTTGACTTAAATCATAATCCCAAATGGCATCATTTGTAGCTCTTGAAATAATCTCAAATCGCTCATTAGAAGCTCTAATACTTTGCTCAGCCGTTTTCCTTTCGTGGATATCCTGCACACTTCCGTAGATCCTTACACTTTTACCATCAATTACTTCGGGATTCCCAATTACCCTTACCCACTTTTCTTCACCCTCTGCAGTAATGATGATGGATTCAAAATCAAACGATTCTCTATAATCAATGGCTCGATTTATTTCTGATATCAATAAATCCCGATAATCTTCCCTATGAAAATTTAAGGCGCTTTCAATGTCTGGCTGAAAATCATGAGGTACTCCATGTAAATCACATGTGATGGCATTCCAGATTAATTTATTGTTCATTAAATTAAGATCCCATCCTCCAAGCCGCGATACTTTCGTAGCCAAATTCAAAAGAATGGTCATCTTTTGAAATTCTGTAATATCCTTTAGCGTACCGATAACTCTTTTGGCTTTTCCATCATCATCCCTGAGAATAACAGCCGTATCTTGCACCCACCTGTATTCTCCTTTCCCATTCAACAACCTATATTTTACAGTAAGAGTAGTCTCAAAAGAATCATAAACTGTGGAATAAAATTTTTCCCTCACCTCCAAATCATCTTCGCTATACCGGAGAGACTGAATAAAATCAAGGTTATCCTTAAGCGGTTTTCTTTCGTGAAAGAATATACGTTCAAAGCTTTTGGCCAAGTACAATTCCTTTTCATCTGGAAGGTATTCATAGAGACTTTCTGAACTTGCTTCATTGAGCAATTCAAACATTTCATTGACCTTTTTCAGTTCTTTTTCAGCACTGATCCTTTCGGTGATATCAATGCCAGAGCACTGAATCTCCGAAGGGTTGCCATGGGAGTCACACAGACACACAAAGTCCCACAAAGTAGAAGCAGTTGTATTCTCCTTGCCAGGTTTATCAAGCTCAACCTTAAAAATAGTCTCAGGACTGCTGATGCATTTTTGTACAGCAACTTTTACTTTATTGTGATGATAGTCGCAAATACTTTTCAAAGAGCTCTTCCCTATTGGTTCACCATCATACACCCAGCCAAATTCATCTAAAAACTTTTTGTTGGAATAAGTATAATTTCCTTCGAGGTCTGTTCTAATAACATAATTGGTTTGGGACTCAAAAAACACCCGGTACCTTGCCTCACTCTTGGCAAGTTTTTGTTGTGCTTCGTATTTATCAGTAATGTCCCTAGAATTGACTACAATCCCTTCAATTAGAGGATCTGCAATCATATTGGTTGCAACTGTTTCCAGCCACCTCCAATTTCCATGAATATCCACAAATCTAAAAGGTTCAATTTCTAATCGTTTTTGATAAAAAAGATGCTCAAAATTAAATTTGACCCTATTTAAATCCTCTTTATGTATATAATCAAAAGCATTTTTACCCAAAAGCTGTTCAGGTAATATTCCTAAAATATTTTCAGAGGTTGGGCTCACATACAGATACTTCCCTGATTTATCCAAAATTGAGATCAAGTCTCCTCCGTCTTGTACCAAAGTTTTGAACCTTCGCTCACTTTCCATCACCTGAGTAATATCCATTGAATTGACCACTATGGCTTGGACTGCCTCATCTTCAATAAGATTAGTTCCAGTACTTTGATACCAAAGGTAGTATCCTTTCTTATGTAAGAACCTATAAGGACTTGATTGTACAATTCGATTATCCTTTAATTTTTCAAATTCAGATTGTACTCTTTCCCGATCATCTGAATGAAAAAAATCAAAACCATTTTTGCCAACCATATCTTTGGAATCATACCCTAGTTTCTGTTTAATATTCTGGCCTATTTCTAAGATATTGGCATTGAGATCAAGTAAAAACAATAAGTCAGAGCCTTCTTCTACAAGTGCTTTATACTTTCGTTCGTTTAGTTTTAGCTGTTTATCTGCTTCTTTAATTCGGGACATATCCATCCCCACTCCAAAAATGCAATTTTGGCCATAGTAATCTATCCTTGAAGCTTTAAAGTAAAATGGAGTTTGATTCCCACTTTTAGAAGTCATTATCGCCTCAACTTCTTCTGTTCCTACTTTGTATACTTGCTCAATGGCGTATTTTATTTTATCGAACTCCTTACCTTTATATAATTGCAATGGTTTGACATACTGAAATTCTTCTTCCGAATACCCAGCATAATCCAAAAGCACCTTGTTCCATAGGATATGCTTTCCCTTTTCATCAAATAAATAGAATGGAATGGGTAACTGATCTATAATTCTTCTGACAAGATTGACTTCTTCCTTTAATTTGAATTCTAGCTCTTTTTCCTTGCTGATATCCAATAAAAACCCATTTAACTTATTTGGCTTTCCATCTTTTTCTAAAACCTTAACTTTATCAAGGACCCAAATATACCTTCCGGATTTGGTCAGCATCCTGTACTCAAAACTGTGATCTTCAAGTTTTCGTGTCATATTGTGACAAAAATCTACAGCGAATTCTTTATCTTCTGGATGAATATGGTCTGCCCAAAATATGGGATTTGATAGCCATTCCTCCTGCGTAAAACCCAAAATATTTTTGACTTGAGCACTCACGTAGGAGAATTCAAAAGTTTGGGCATCAGCTTCCCAAAAGATCCCATTAATATTTTCAACAAGATTATCTCTTAGCGAATATTCTTGTTCGAGTTTATCAATTGCTGCTTGTTTTTCTATTTCCGTCAATCTCAACTCCAAAAGTTTGACCACTTGATTTTGAAGCTTTTTTATGGAAAGTAATTGTTCATCACCTAGTTGTCTTGGCTTGGAGTCAAGAACACATAATGCACCCAAAACAATACCATCCATGACTATTGGAAAACCTGCATAAAAAGTTAAATCAGGGTTATTTTTTAATATCGGAAGGTCTTTAAATCTGTCGTCTTTACCTAAGTCCGGAATGATCAATGGTTCATTGGGATTATCAAAGACATATTTACAAACTGATTCATCGAGAGGAATCTTATCTAAATCTATGCCACTACAGGATTTAAAAAATATCTCCTTCTCGTCAATAAGTGTGATTAGACTGATGGGTGTTTGACAAATAAAAGCTGCAAGTGAGGTGATATCGTCATACTCCTCTTCAGGTAAAGTATCTAAAATATTTAAGGATCTTAATTTTGTTAATCTTTGCAAGGTTTTTGGGTTTACTTTTTTTGACATAGGCCTTTGTACCAATTTAAACTGCTTGAAATGGACTAGGTGAACTTATCTGAATCCAAATAAGCAAGCGCATTTTATAAAAATTCTTTGAGAAAAATAAATCACATTAAGGCTCAACTGTCAATTGACGTCAAAATAGACGTTTTAAATCTAAATACTTAAAATATTTAAGTTTATTTACATTTTTAATCTACTCATAATCAAAAATATATTTGAGGGAAATGTAATTAAGAATAAATAAGGACTGTTTTTAGACTACCCTTACCAAGGCTAAGAGGGCTACTATTTGTATTCAAAATACAAAAATACTTGCTTACTCAATTACTGGTTTTAGGTATTCATTATAAAAGTTCGCAGCAGCTAACTCATGAGGCATCAAAACATTGTCAGCACCAAGTTCGGTCAAATACTTTTTATCTAAAGAATTTATTGCTGTAAGGTATAATTTTCCTTTATAATTAGACCTTTGAAGCTTTAATAGAAGATGCTTGGCAGATTCAGGAACAGCAACTGTATTGATGATACATTTTGCATTTTCATACGGAATATGCGTCAATAATTCTGGATCTTCAATGTCAGCATAAATTACGTGTTTGCCCTTCTCTCTGAACTCCTTTACTACATTAGGATCAAAATCAACTCCAAAATAGGTACAATTATCATCCTGTCCATCAATACGTTTTGTAATCTCAGAGCCAAGCCTTCCCAAGCCTATAATAATAGTATGGTAATCTTTTTCTTTTGCAGCCTCCTGATTTTCATTTGAATTCAATTTTTTCCTTTCAAAAATTGAAAGAGCTGGTGCAATCACCTGATAAATCTGATGGGAGTACAATATCAAATAAGTTGAAAGGGCAATGGTAATCAGTCCTACCAAAGTAATCAAGCCTAGAATTTCTTCATTGATATGTCCTACGCTCAACCCTAATCCAGCAAAAATCAAGGAAAATTCCGAAATCTGTGCAACTGTCAATCCAGCGAGAAAAGCTGTTCTTTTCTTATAACCCATTATTCCCATAATTATCAATACAATAATGGGATTGCCTATCAACACAAAAAACGAAAATATAAAAGCGCTAGGAACTTGTTCGCCAATAACTGAAAAATCCAATTCTGAACCCAAATTGACAAAGAAAAATAGTAATAAGAAATCTCTTAGACTTGTCAGCCTACCTGATACCAAATCTTTGAAAGGAGATGATGCCAAGGTAACGCCTGCTAAAAATGCCCCAACTTCACCACTGAAACCAATCAATTCACCCACACCAGCCAATGCAACAGCCCAAGCTATTGCAAACAAGGTCAGCAATTCGGCTGATTTTGCCAAAAAATGACTTACCCTTGGGATCAAGTATTTCATCATCAAAAAGGTAAAGGCTACGAAGATCGCACTGTAAAGTAAAGTAATACCAATCTCTTCAATAACCGAACCTTCCCCTTCTCTTCCTATGGTAGCCAAAACAATCATGACTAAAATCACAACAATATCCTGTACAATCAGAAATCCAATTGCAATCTGCCCATGAAGCGAACCAATCTCCTTTTTATCAGAAAGTAGTTTGACTATAATAATGGTACTACTAAATGTAAGGGCAACAGCAATATAAAAACTCTCCAGATTACCAAACCCGAGAGCTAGACCGATAAAATAGCCAAACAGTGAGGTAAATAAAACCTGTCCCAATCCAGTCAGCAAGGCAATTTTTCCAGTAGATTGAATCAATCGCAGATCAAGCTTAAGCCCTACTATAAATAAGAGTATAGCTATCCCGATTTCAGCAAGGAGGTGGATATTTTCTGTAGACTGTACGATATCCAAGGCCGAGGGTCCCAACAAAATCCCCAAAAAAATAAACATTACAATCAAAGGCTGTTTCAAAAACTGACCAATGCCGCCAAGTATAGCTGCAAATAGGAAAATCAGGGCAAATTCAGTAAAAGGATCTTTTGCCAGCTCTTGCAAATATTCAATCATGGAAGGATAATTAGTGGTGCGAAACTTTTGTAAACCAATTCATTGACCATAAACTTTCTTAGAATCTGATCAGAGAAAGATCTTGAACCCTTTTGGACCACCATAAAAGAGTGATCAAGATCTAGATAAAATTGTTTGAGCGATTCCAAAGCATGTGATCCATCAAAAACTTTAAATTCTGTTTCGATTTTTGAGATAAATTGCTCCTGTACTTCCTGTAAGAATGATTCTGTCTTGGACCTGTCTTCTTCATTTTTAAGAACTGAAACAAATTCAACAAATCGAAGAGATGTAGCTATCAATTCCAACAAACTGGAAAAGCTCTGTTTATTAAATCCCGATTTGAAATGAATACCTACCATTAGCTTTTCAGGATACAATTCCTTCAACTCAAGTGGTACTCCAATAATAAGATGCTTTAATTCATCAATGAGTTGGATTGTGGTACTGCCAATCAGAATTCTCGAAACCATACCCGCTCCTTTCATTCCTACAACTATGATGTCCTGTGGGTTGACATGTTTTGAATTTTTGATGAATTCAACTACACTTTCAGTAAATATTTGAGTTGGGAGGTTAATATCCAGCCCAGCTTTCTCCAAAAAATCATTGACTTTATTTTTCGCATCTCTTTTCAATTCATATTCCATTTTTAGACGCAAATCCGCACTTGAAAGAGAAGGGAAGAGCAAATTTATCTTATGAAGAATCAATAAATCAACATTGTATAGGGTTTGCCAAGATTTTGCCAACCTCAATTGCTCTTTCGAATAGGGAGAAAAGTCAATTGGAATAATAAGTTTTATGGCCATATCTGTTAAGTGCTGTTTGTTAAAACTAAAATAACCTAATATTTAGGAGTATTCGAAACAGATTCAAAAAAACAGTGAAAAAAGTAAAAAAAGCGCACTTGTTTCAAAGTGCGCTCTTGTAAAATTAAGCCGCATTTCTAGCAGCATTGATAATTGCAAACATGGTTCTTAGAATTAACATCTGCAGATTCCTATCCTCTTTACCGGTCTCCAACATAGTTTGAATGGCATATTGCTGTATGGTGATCACAGGAAGTACAATCTTTTCCCTGATAGCAATAGATTCTTTTGATGTAAGGTTGTCTTTAAGCAAGGAATCCATTCCCGACACTTCTAAAAGCATTTCAATGGAACGCTGATACTCATCAAACATCAACTTCCAAAATTCAGCATAGTCTTTATCGTCTTTCAAATAAGCTGTGGCTTTGTAGAATGATTTTGCCAAAGACTGCATGGAGTTCCCCAATAATGACCTGAAAAACAAAGAATCATGATATAACTTTTGTGCATTTTCAAACTCTCCTTCTTCTTTCAATTTAGCCAATGCCGCACCCACACCAAAGAATCCCGGAATATTTTGTTTCATCTGAGCCCAGGATCCAACAAATGGGATTGCCCTGAGATCCTCAAACTTCAAACCTGAGGATTTACCTCTTTTTAATGGTCTAGAACCAATATTGACTTGACCGAAAAACTTCAGCGGTGTCACATGTTCCAGGTAAGGCACGAACTTGGGATGACTTTTGAAATCCTTGTAAAACTGATAAGAAATATCTGCCATCTTATCTATAAGTTGACGCTGTTCCTCAGTTAGATTTTTATCCGAAGATGGATAAAGTTCGTTTTCCAAACCAGCGCAAAGTAATTGCTCAAGGTTATAAGTACAGGATACTTGTTTTCCATAATTGGCTGATATTGTCTGCCCTTGAATGGTAACTTGGATCTCTTCATTTTCTACTTTTTCACCCAAAGAAGCATAGAAATTATTCATATTACCACCTCCTCTTGCTGGAGGTCCTCCTCTACCGTCAAAGAACACTACACTGATACCGTATTCCCTAGAAACTTTGGTAAGTTCTTCTTTGGCACGTAGTATAGACCAATTAGCCCTGATATACCCGCCATCTTTGGTGCCATCTGAAAAACCAAGCATGATGGTTTGTTTGGCGTTTCTATATTTTAAGTGCTGACTGTACAACTTGTTCTCATAGAGTTGCCGCATGATTTCAGGCGCAGCAGCCAAATCATCAATGGTTTCAAACAAAGGCACTATATCCAAAGGAAGGTCTTTTCCTGCCTTGCCAAAACGCAATTTTGAAAGTTGAAAGACTTCTAAAATATGTAGTACTGATTGACAATTGGAAATGATATACCTATGCAATCCCTCTTCTCCATTCTCTTTTTGAACAGTTTTGATCGCATCGAAACTCTTCATCATTTCTTGATGGAACTCATCACTCAATTCAGACTGGTCAGGCAATCCATCTATTTCCAATAAATAATTTATTTTTTCATTTTCAGGCAAAGCCTTGTATTTATCCAATCCTGACTTCCCCGACTTCACTTCAATCAACTCATCCCATAATCCGTCATGTTTACGGCTATCCTGACGTACATCCATATTGGCAAAATGGAAACCGAAAATTCTAACCTTCAGGATAAACTCATCTAATTGATCTAAAAATAAACCATCATGAAAATCAATCAAACCCTGTCTGGCTTCCATCAGGTCAGCAATTAGTCCTTCTTTGCTTTTGTAATACCCTTGATTTTCAAAAAGTGAGCTGAAGAGACCATTCTCTACCCTGATCATCACAGGTTCCACATTTTTAAAAGTCAATCTCCTGCGTAGTTTTCTTACATCTCTGTAGTAGCATCTCAGTATCCATTTTTGCAATTTTTCCGCGACTTTCACAGTGATGTCATGGGTGACAAAAGGATTACCATCTCTATCGCCTCCCGGCCAAAAACCTACCTTCAACAGACCTGGATTATCCCATTCATGCAATGGTACATCTAAAGATTTCAAGAGTCTGATGAGGATATCAGGGATGCTTTGGTAAAAGACATTAACCAAAAACCATATCAAACTGACGGCCTCGTCCAGAGGAGATGGCTTTTCCTTATTGATAAAAGCTGTTTTCCCCAATTGTTGTAAAAGAAGATTAATATTTCCGAGATCATTGTTTCTGATAGCAGATTCCAGGTCTGTAATTATACCAAGGACACTTCCCGGGTAAAATTGAGTTGGATGGGCTGTCAAAGTAAGGCGGACTGAAAAAGTCTTGAGTTTTTGGATTAGAGCTTCTTTTTTACCGTCATTACCAGCACGAGCGATTAAAGCCGCTACACTTCCCTTGCCTTTTAGGTCATGGATTTTTTCAAATGCTGCATCCTCTATGGAATCAAAAAGGACTACCTGACGCTCAACATATTGGACCATTTTAAAAAGCAAATCATGTTTTTCCTGCTCGGAATTTTGAGTCATCATTTCATCAAAAAAACCCTGAATGATTTCTTTCGGTGTTTTGTCTTTTTCAAAACCATTCTGACATTTGGTGGATAAAATAGGTAAAAGTGTACCTGTACGATGAATGTCACTGAAAGGTAAATCTAAAAAAAGACTGTTGTAAATAGTAAAGCGCTTGGCTACCTCTGTTTGGTATGTGTTTATAGACATAGTAGGTTTAATGGTTAATTGACGTGAATTTAACGAAAAATAAATAAATCGCTTAGATAATATTAATATGTCTAACGAAATAACCACTAAGTTGCTGAATACTTAATGAATAGCCTTCAATTCATGCATAAATGTAAATAATTCTCATTTCCTTTAAACAAAGAAATATTTTAGGTAAAGATTATCTTTGTACTTTAGTGCACTACTATAATCCTTGAATTCAAAACCGACTATATGATTTTTGCAGTTATTTCCGGATTTATTTCTGCTGCGATCTTACCCATCTTTTCCCGTTTCAATAAAAATCTAGTTCCAAAGCTATACCCCTTTATTCCTTTAGGCATATTCATTTATCTGGCTTCATACCTTCACAAAGTCAATACCGAGGGTGCTCAATTTTGGTCTTATACATGGATTCCTAGTTTTGGAATCAACTTAGACTTCAGGTTAGATGGCTTATCACTCCTGTTTGGTCTATTGATAACAGGAATAGGTACGTTGGTATTCTTCTATACTTCTTATTATCTGAAGGAAGATAAATACCTGGATCGTTTCTATGGTTATTTGACCATGTTTATGGCAGCTATGTTAGGCTTGGTTATTTCTGACAACCTAATTGTCCTTTTCATTTTTTGGGAACTGACTAGTATAAGTTCTTTTTTCCTGATTGGGTATAAAAATGATGATCCTTCATCCAGAAAATCAGCACTTACAGCTTTAGGAGTCACGGGATTTGGTGGCCTGATACTTTTGGCAGGTTTGATTTGGATAGGATTTTTAGGAGGTGATTTTTCCTTCACAGAGCTACTAAATTCATCCGAAATCATCAAAAATCATGAGTCCTATACATGGATTATCATACTGGTATTTATAGGCGCATTTACAAAATCCGCTCAGTTTCCATTTCATTTTTGGTTGCCTGGTGCAATGAAAGCCCCTACCCCTGTCAGTACTTACCTGCATTCTGCGACCATGGTAAAAGCTGGGATTTATCTATTGGCCAGATTTACACCTTTATTAGGCGGTACAGATAGTTGGAATTGGACTTTAATGATAGTTGGTGGGATCACCATGCTTTATGCGGCCATACATTCCTTATTCAGGACTGACCTCAAAAGCATTCTTGCGTATTCCACTATTTCAGCACTTGGGATATTGGTTTTCTTGCTGGGAGTAGGTACTGAAGACGCCCTGCTAGCTGCAGGAATTTTCATCCTTACCCACGCTTTATACAAAGCAACACTGTTCCTGATTACGGGGATAATAGACCATGAAACCGGAACCAGGGAGGTCACCTCACTTGGTGGTTTACAAAGGGTAATGAAGCCGGTAGCCGTAGCAGGGTATTTAGCTGCTTTATCCAGTGCAGGTGTGCCCTTGTTCCTTGGCTTTATAAGTAAAGAAATTATGTATGAAGCCAGTTTTCATTATGGGAAATGGGCTATTTTGCTTACTGCGGCATTGGTAATCACAAAGATAATTTTATTTGTAGCCGGCTTCTGGGTTGGAGTCAAACCATTTACGGGAAGTCTTCCGGATGAACATCAAAGTGCCAAAATGCCCAGCCCTCTATTGTGGATTCCACCTGTATTGTTGGCATCCCTTTGCCTATTATTCGGGGTATTCCCTGGAATACTGGATAGATTTATGCAAGCTGTTTTCACCAGTATTCTTCCTGGAGCGCCTGAAATACACCTGGCCATTTGGCATGGTTTCAATTGGGTTTTGGTATTGAGTATTGTTACTTTAATATTAGGAACAGCACTTTATCTAGGATTAAAACCTTCTCAAATTTTGAGGGAAAAGGTTAAGGCTTTTGATCGTGTAGCACCCATACAATTGATAGAAAATATTGCTTTGGGCTTTCAGAAATTTGCAGAAAAATGGACTGGGTTTTTTCAGAATGGTTATTTAAGAAATTATGTAATTACCATTTTGTTGTTTCTGACAGTTTTAGCTGGATATAGGATTTATGACGGGGTGGATGTCCACTTGGATTGGAGTCAAATTTCAGAAATTACACCCTCTGAGTTTTTGGTTGTAGTGCTTATGGTCACCTCAATATTCTTTGCCATGATAACTAAAACAAGAACTGGAGTTATCGTAGCATTGGGAATAATAGGCTTGGCCAACTGTTTGTTTTTCCTTTATTATTCTGCGCCTGATCTGGCCATGACGCAGTTCTCCATAGACACTTTGACTGTATTGTTATTTATGTTGGTTTTATTTCAACTGCCTAAAAACAGGTCATTTTCAACCAATAAAATCCGTATCAGGGATGGTTTACTTTCCTTGATGTTTGGCAGTATGATCGCAATCCTAGCATTAGAGGTTTTTGAAGCACCTTCTTATACAGAGGTTTCGGATTATTATGCTGAAAACGCCTACCTATTGGCTAAAGGAAAGAATGTTGTAAATGTGATCTTGGTGGACTTCAGAGGTATAGACACCCTTGTAGAAACGATTGTACTAGTCATTGCAGCTATTGGTGTTTTTAGTTTGCTGAATCTCAAACTTAACCCAAATAAGAAAACCTAAGATGAAATACTTATGAAATACCATTACTGACAAAAAAATGTAGCATCAGGCGTAGGAGTTTACTTTCCTAGAGATCTTTGAATTACGAAATATACACACATGAAATCAATAATATTTCAAACTGCCTCGAAATACCTTTTACCGTTGCTTTTGCTGTTTTCGGTATTTATCCTGCTTAGGGGACATTATCTACCGGGAGGTGGATTTGTGGGAGGACTGATGGCAGCTATGGCCTTTATCCTTCATTCATTTGCTTTTGGCTTGAAAGAAACCAAGTCAATTGTCAAGATGGATCCTAGGCATTTAATGCCAATAGGATTGACCTTAGCCATAGTTGCAGGCCTAAGCCCATGGTTTGTGGGATTACCGTTTATGACTGGAATTTGGTATGACGAGCCTTTGAAATTAATTGGTATGGTCGGGTCCTCTCTCTTTTTTGACATTGGGGTTTACCTGGTAGTCATTGGCACCACCTTAACCATTATATTTTCAATTACAGAAACAATTTGAAATGGAGCTGCTACTGATATTCATAATCGGTCTTTTGCATGCAGCAGGCATTTACATGCTGCTCAGAAGAAGTATGTTTAAAATGATCATAGGACTTATACTGCTTGGAAACGGTGTCAAC
This sequence comes from Mongoliibacter sp., assembly GCF_007692705.1. GTDB lineage: Bacteria > Bacteroidota > Bacteroidia > Cytophagales > Cyclobacteriaceae > Mongoliibacter. The sequence goes on along the minus strand of NZ_REBN01000122.1, from coordinate 451 downwards.
TTATTGATTTTTGTACTCGGCAGATTGGTTAAAGGAAAACCTCCGGTGATTGATGAGGCATCCAATGTCTTTACTGAAATTTATGCGGATCCGGTACCGCAAGCACTCATCCTGACTGCAATTGTTATCGGGTTTGGCTTACAGTCTTTTGCCATCATCTTGATCAAGAGAGTATACAAGGTACTTGAAACGGATGATTTGGATGAATTGAATTCAACGGACGAAGAGATATGAGCAATACTTGGATAATTTTACCCATCGTTTTCCAGTTGGCTTCAGCTGTTCTTTTGCTGTTCTTTTGGAGTTATATCAAAGTACAAAAAATCCTAAGTATTACATTGTCACTTATAGGATTGGGGACTTCGCTTTGGCTCTTCACCTCTGTATATGATGATGGAATATTGGTGATGCAATCTGGAAATTGGTCTGCACCATTCGGAATTTCCTTTGT
>NZ_REBN01000200.1 GCF_007692705.1 Mongoliibacter sp. | reverse complement strand
CGGGTGAAGCTTCATCTCCTACTTCTTCAGGCGGCATCATGCCTTATATTATTGCGGGAACGGGTCAAGGAAGTGAAGGAGGCAACAGAACCTGCGCAGATGTAGCATCAGCATTCAACATGACTTTTGGTGTTACTTTAGAAAAAAGAGATTATCCTTTTGGTCCTAATAATAATAGATTTGGGCCATTCGTCGTCACAGTGACGGACAACAAAACTATTTCATGGGTTTTCGATCCTACTAATGATGATGGAGATGTATGCCTAGAGAATGTAGCTTTCATCGTAAAAGGCTCAAACGATGCTAATGTATATGTTTACGCCGGTGGATTAGAAAGTGACAGCGGGCTGGCTTCTCCTATTAATGCGTCTGGCGGTTCGGCAGATTTAAGCAATCTAACTATTTGCTACACTGTTACCACTAGGCCTGATGCACCGACTGTAGAGTTTGACTCGGTCGAGGAATGCTATGAAGAAGGTGAAACAGAATCCCTAGACGCAAATGATTATATCACCTCAACTGATCCAGTGAAATGGTTTACTACTGAAGACGGATACGAGGAAGCAAACCCTATAGTTACAGTTCTTGACACTTCCGTAACCCTTTGGGCTGAGGCCTATAACGGTAACTGCGTGAGCAGCAGCAGAACTCCAATCACTCTTCTTCTTGAAGATTGTGATGACACCAGCACAGAAGAAGATCCATGCACTGATTGGTTTGGAGAAACTGCATGGGCTGACGGATCTCAATATGCCAACATAGCTAACTGGTTTACATATACACCATACAACGGAGAGGCTAATACTGTTACACTATATGCAGGCCAAACATTGAAGGCAGGAGAAGTTAGTCTTTCAGCTTCCGCAGGTGGTAAGGTAACAATAACCATCACCCTAGAAGAAGGCTGGAGATTCTCCAATGTCAGCGATAACGTGAAAATCCAAGGTTATTCTGGAACACCTCAGTGGAATAAACCAAGATTAGGACAATTTGCTAACAAGCGATCAGTTCCACAGTCAGAAAATACAGTGACTCTTGAAGTAAATACTGCTCAATTCTATGGCATCCATGTGGACGTTGAGGAAGAAAGAGAAGTAGAATGTGAAGTGGATTGATGTTAATCTTAAAAATCAAAAAAGGCCGCTCCAAAAAGCGGTCTTTTTTTATTAATTCATCCTAAATAGCATCAGACTTTAGGTTTTTTCATTTGAGATTCTACCCAAAGCCAATAAAAATTTCAACTTTTTTTAAAAATTCTTTTTGAAGGAATTATAATATTTATTGTTGATTAAAATCAACAATGGGTATTAGAAAACAAAATTCAATATTTACACCTTTAAATTCATAATAAATAAAAAAGTCAGAATTTCTATTGAAATAATATTTTTTGCATTTCATATACAAGTAATTGTTTTTTGATATATGTTTGTGGTGTTATTAGTCAACAATAACAGTCAACCCCATCAAATTAAAATCTTATGAAAATCAACACATCAGCCAAATGGTCTACCACATTGTGGGCATTGGCACTCCTAGTATTCGTATCCAGCTGCAGCCAATTTGACAGCGACGAATTTTCTAACTTAGAAACAAACGAAGCCGCTCAAATCCAAAACGGCTTCAATATGTCGGCTGTTCAGCCAGGTGTTACTTCCTTTATATGGGAAGTATTGAGAGGTCCTGCTAATGGAGGAAACTTAAGCTGTTCTGACCTTGGTGATTTCGAACGCTCCACAGGAAGAAACAATATCGAAGACGGAGCATTTGTAAACCCTTGGCCTTCCGAACTTGAAGTAAGTTTGGTAGATGGCAAGTTTGTCACATGGAATTTTGTTGGAACCATCCCTTCTGGTTACTGTCTTGAAATGTCAGTTATCGTAAAAGGTGGTGCAAACCACAATGTTTTTACATATGAAGCAGGCATTACGTCTGGTTCTGGAATTGCAGCTCCTGAAGTTGGGGGTAAAAACAAAAATACTCCTGATGTTTCCAATTTGACATTCTGCTGGAATTTTGTTCCATGCGAAGACGATGACACCGATTTGGACGAGGAATGTGAAGGCAAAGAGCAAACCGCTTATGCAGGTGTAGCTGGAGCAGGAAGTGCTTGGTGGTTCTATATTGATACTGAATCAGATAAAACTGAATTCCCAATCTATGCAGGTCAGAAATTGACTGACGGAACCGTAACTGTTGTCAATGACAAAATCACAATAAACCTTGGAAGCTGGTCTCTACAAGATGATGACGAGGCTGTAAAAGTACTTGGATACAACACACTACCTGCTTCAAGACCTGCAAGCGGTGGTGGGCCTGGTTCACCTAGAATTTATGCAGGAACAGAACTTGAAATCAACGGAAACGGCTCAAGATACTATGTAGTTCACTTGGATGCCTTTGGCTGTGTATTTCTGGAAAATGAGGATTAATAATTGAATATCATATAAAACAAAAAAGGGGCACCCACCGGGCGTCCCTTTTTTTGCATTCAACCTTAACCAAAACCTACTCTCAATCAGCTCTATGAGCGATGGGGTCAGGGGTATTGTCCTTATCATTTTTGATATGCCCATCTGCTCTGATATTTCCAAGTAATCTCAACCCTGCCACATGTGGCGCAGCCATTGAAGTCCCGTTTTTATTTGCATACCCACCTTTCAATACAGTAGATCTGATACCTACACCAGGTGCTGCCCAATCAATTGGAGGATTCCCGTAATTGGAAGAATTGGCCATCACGTCTCTGCTATCCATGGAAGAAACTGTTTGGATAAATGGACCATTCGCTCTTGCAGGAGAATAATTATTGGCATCAGCTGCATTGTTGCCTGCAGAAGTCACAAACCAAATCCCTTTGTTGGAAGCATTGATAACGGCATTGTCAAATGTTGTATTGGCTGAAGCACCAATGCTTAAGTTGGCTACATCACCAGGTTTACCCACTGAGGCCACATAATCCACCCCTGCAATTGCCCAGGAAACCCTTCCTCTACCATCATCACCCATAATTTTCACAGGAACAACTGCTACTCCTGCAGCCACTCCAACTACACCAAAATGATTGTCAATGGCTCCAATAATGCCAGCCACGTGCGTACCATGGCTATGGAGATCGGATAAGGTAGTACTGATATCATCAGGAACAATCTTCCTACCCAACTGGACATTCACATTCAAATCAGGGTGATCCAATTCAATTCCAGTATCCAACACAAATGCAACATTATTACCTGCATATTTCTTAAAGCCGCCTACTCTCTGGATACCCCATGGAATTTCTTGAGTGGAAGGTCCTGAATAAGGCTCCTCCTCTTTCGATTCATCCTTAGGCTCTTCTTTTGGATCTTCATTCTTAGGCTCATCAGAGCCAGGGGATTCCGGCTCCTCCGGAGTTCCATTATTTGGGTCCTCAGGGTCAGATGGTGACGGCTCATCAGCCGGCTCTTCTGGTGCCGGCGCTGGTTCAGGCTCAGATGGCTCCTGATTTTTAGGACCACCACGGGTGCCGCCATTGCCTCCTCCATTACCATTACCCCTGTTGTGTGCAATGACTTCATCCTGATGTATATTCTTTACCCTAGGATCCCTTCTCATCATTTCAAGCTCTCTTTCACTCAACTTAACGGAAAAGCCATCTACTGCCGTACCGAATACATGCCTGAGATTTTCATCTCCGATCCTGTATTCAGCTAATAAGTCAATGGAAACTTCTCGCATAAATGATTGAGTTTCTTCATAAGAACCTCCTCTCCTGAAATTGATCGTAGTAGGCTGCAGCTCTATAATATATTCCCCAGGAATAAATTCTGCATTGTAAACACTTTCATTTTCAAATTCCGATTCTTGGACAAAGTCCAAATCTTGCTGACAGGAAATGGCTAAAATTGCCAAAATCCCCGCCAATAAACGTCCAACTTTCACTTTCATCATTCCTAAGGGCTTCATCTTTCCTCCTTTTTTTGTGGTTAATTTTTATTTGCTGTTTTTTCGACTTGTAAGCCAGATAAATGCACTTGATATTTGGGCATAAAAAAAGCCACCTTAACAGGTGGCTCTTAGCATTTGCTTTTCAGTGGATTTATCTTTTTCTGGCTTGACTTTTAACTTGACATATGGACACAACCAACCCAGACACTTTTGGTGATTAAGTTTGGTATTTGGTTGTAAATTGGGTGTAAGCATCAAGTCCATAAGCTGCTTTTATTCAGTTATTTCTAAACAAAATTGAAGTAATAATCCTTAAAAACCAAAAGTACGTGAATACTAAAATTGAATAGAAATAAATCAATGAAAAGGCAAAAAATTATAATTTATTTGTCAGTTTTTTATAAAAGTATTAAAAATAGCTACTATAGCATTGAACATTACCAACTCTAGAAGCAATATTTATTTTTGATTTTTTTCACAAAACATATTATTTATTTTGTAATTCGTTTTTTATAATATAAAATAAGGCCCTGATTCTTGATTGGATTAAACTGCAAATAGTTGCAAGATGAATGGCACTTTATAACCTCTTAACAAAAACCTTAAGCGATACCCTCCTGCCAAATATTTGAACAATTCAGATCTTAAACCTAAATCATGAAGATTATTATTCTGTTTTCTTAGACAAAAAAAATATTATATTTTTTTTGTCTAAGAAGCTTAGAAAATATTTCATGTTTATTATGATTTAATTATCATTAAAATCAATAACCAATTGATTATCCAAAAAAGGTATAAAATTTAGATTATTAATTTTCATACTCACTTTTTTACTATATAAATACATTATTTTGTTTTTCAAATTTTTATTCCTAAAATCAAATAACCAAAATATTTTAATCTTATGAAAAATGTCAACCTATTTTCGCTCCGAGCCATGGGAATGGTCTTGTTGAGCACATTTCTGCTTTTTTCCTGCAGTCAAATGGAAAGTTTTACGGATGGAGATTTAAATCTCTCTAAGGAGGAAGTCAATGAAGGTATCACTCTGGATGCACTTGAAAACGGACTCAATGGAATATTTTCTAGATCATTTGAATTTTCGACCGAATGTTTAAATGAAGAAGTAATTGTCACCTTTGATATTGGACAGGGCAGTATCAATTGTGGAAATGCTAGAATAGATATGAAAGGACCTTCTGATATTGATTGGGTAGCAAAAGTAGCTGAGGGTCAACCTGTGGACGGCGTATTGACTTATACCTTTACACCAACAGAAATTGGGGACTATCAATTTAGAGGTACTTTTAATAGAGAGCCGCTTGGAGGTGGGAATTTTTGTGGTGAAAATATAAATGGATTTACAAACACATTTACTTTAAATGTGATTGAATGCCTTGGTTGTGAAGATAACTTTATTGCAGAGTTGGATTGTACAAGTGAGGAGAAAACACTTACAGTCATATTTACTGCTGAAAATTCAGGAGATTATGTAATCCAAGGAGGCTTAACCGCTTCCACTGAAATAATATTTAGCGAGGCTACAGCTGATTTCACTTTAAATCCTAATCATCCATCAGCTGGAGGTCCTTCTAATGTTACCAGATGGGAAGGTTCTCTAGAGGAATGTGAAACCGTTACCATAACCCTTAAATATATAGGAGGTGCAGGAATTGGTTCTTGGTCTGCTAAATCAACAGTTGCTGGTGAAGAAGTAACTAATGGGATATCTGAAGCAATAGATTGTTAATATAAAAATTATTTAATTAAAAAGGCTTCCCATTTTTGGGAAGCCTTTTTAATTAAAGTTTTACTATATACTATTCTTTTTCTACCCTCTCAAACACCCTTCTAAAGCTACAAGCCTCAGCCAATCTGCCATGTAAATCAGCAATGGCTACCCTTTCCTGTTCGGTGCTATCCCTGTGCCTAATAGTCACAGTATTGTCTTCCAAAGTCTGATGATCTACCGCAATACAGAATGGCGTTCCAATCAAATCTTGCCTGGTGTACCTTTTTCCTATAGATGCCGCCTCTTCATAGATGATATTAAAATCATATTTCAAGGTATCAAACACCTCTTTGGCTTTTTCAGGCAAACCATCTTTTTTGGTCAATGGCAAAATTGCAGCTTTCACAGGGGCAATCGCAGGATGAAATTTCAAATATGTCCTTTGCTTACCTTCTACTTCTTCATCTACATAGGCATTACATAATGTCATCAAGAAAAGTCTGTCAGCACCTATGGAAGTTTCAATCACATATGGAATGTAATTCTGATTGATCTCTGGATCGAAATACTGCTGCTTTTTCTTTGAGAATTCTTGATGGCTCTTCAAGTCAAAATCAGTTCTTGAATGTATCCCTTCTACTTCTTTAAAACCAAATGGAAATTCAAATTCTATATCCATCGCCGCATTGGCATAATGGGCCAACTTTTCATGGTCATGTCTTCTAAGCTTCGCTTCAGGTATTCCCAAAGCTTTATGCCACTTCATTCTTGTTTCTGCCCATTGCTGATACCAGTCCAGTTCAGAACCAGGGCGCACAAAGAATTGCATTTCCATCTGTTCAAATTCACGCATCCTGAAAATAAACTGTCGGGCCACAATTTCATTTCTGAAGGCTTTCCCTATCTGGGCAATCCCGAAAGGAACCTTCATTCTCGCGGTTTTTTGCACATTCAGGAAGTTGACAAAAATACCTTGAGCAGTTTCCGGTCTAAGGTAAATGGTGGAGGAATCTTCCGCTACAGAACCGACTTGGGTAGAAAACATCAAATTGAACTGCCTTACTTCAGTCCAATTGGAAGTCCCCGAAATAGGACACTTGATATCCTCATTGATGATTAAGTCTCTGACTCCAGCCAGATCTTCTGCTTCCAGCAATCTCGCCATGGCATTGAGCAGCTCCTGTGCCCTATCCTTATCTCCTTCTTTTTCATAAACAGCGGCTTTATCTTCTATCAGAACATCTGCTCTATATCTTTTCTTGGAATCTTTATTGTCAATTAAAGGATCGTTGAAACTATCCACGTGGCCTGAAGCCTTCCAGGTGGTGGGGTGCATAAAAATCGAGGCATCAATACCTACTATATTATCGTTCAGACGGGTCATGGTTTCCCACCACAGCCTTTTCAGGTTATTTTTCAGCTCTACTCCATAAGCGCCGTAATCATACACTGCCTGTAAACCATCATATATCTCCGACGAAGGGTACACAAAGCCATACTCCTTGGCATGTGCAATTATATCTTTCAATTGTGCGTTTTCCGCAGTCTGTTCATTTTTTGCCATAGCCCGCAAAATTAAATAAAATGACTGAATAGCAAGGTGGAATTCCCGAAAACTAAAGGAGATATCCCGCTAAAGTGAATAACCATGTAAAAAAAATGCCTCAGCAACTTTCGAAACTGAGGCCTTTCAATATTATATAAAAGCTTATGCCCATATGGCTTTGCAACTGTAAAGCAGAAATTTCAATAGAAACTTAAGGTTTGCCCAAATACCCATCAATATCTAATATCAATGAATATCGGTAAGTTAAAAAATCTACTTTAATTTGGCTTATGGCAAGATAGTATATTGGTGCATATACCATTTTATCTAAAGGTATACTTTAGACCTATTCCTGCCCTGAAGAAGTTTCTCCTTTCATTGGGGAAAATTGGACTGGCTTCCATAAGAAAACCAAAATTCTTGGTTGCAAATGGCTTTACCAATACACCCAGCGGAACACCTAAATAAAAGCCGTTGTTCCCACCTTCTGTTCCAAGGTGAA
>NZ_REBN01000096.1 GCF_007692705.1 Mongoliibacter sp. | reverse complement strand
TCTTATCAGGGACAGTTGGTGGCTTGCCAGGAAGATACTCCCCACCTTAATGTAAAAGGATATATAGGTAAACCGGAGAATGCGAAAAAAACCCGAGGGGAACAATATTTTTTTGTAAACAACAGGTATATCAAAAGCAATTATCTACACCATGCGGTGTCTAATGCTTATGAGGGGCTGATGTCTTCAGAAATGCAGCCGTTTTATGTCCTGTTTTTGGAAATTGACCCAACTCACATCGATATCAACGTTCACCCCACCAAAACCGAAATAAAATTTGACGATGAACGCACAGTTTATGCTGTGATACGCTCTGCAGTGAAGCAGGCACTAGGGGCTCATAATGTAGTACCAACATTGGATTTCTCTTTGGACGTGAATTTTTCTGAAAACTGGAAACATGATACCCAGCAGAATTTTGATGTAAAAGAAGAAAATACTTTGGGGCAGGAAGTTGTTCAAAGAGAAAATTCCTATAAAAGTTTTCAGAGCCCAGGAGTAAATAAACAATCCGTGTCCGGTTGGGAAAAACTTTTTGAACAAAGGGATTATACTCAGGATTTCAATCCTTCAAAGGAAGAACCAACACAGGAAGAGACAGATGTACTGACCTTTCCAAGCAAGGCCAATGAACAGGGCTCGCGGCCACAGGCATTTTTAGAAGAAAGAGGAAACTCAGGGGCCACGTTCCAGGTGGAGCTTAATTATATAGTAGCACAAATGTCTTCCGGTATGCTGATTGTGGATCAGCAATCTGCCCACGAAAGGATTCTTTACGAAAGATATATCAAGCAACTTTCGCAGGCCTCAGGAGCTTCTCAACAGTGTTTGTTCCCCCCGCACGTACAACTTAGTCAATCAGATTTCGCTTTGGTAATGGATATCAAAGAGGAATTGCATAGCTTGGGTTTTGTTATCGTTGAATTCGGGAAAGATACAGTACTTATACAAGGGGTGCCTGCGGACATCCATGTGAATAATGAAAAAACTTTGTTTGAAGGATTGTTGGAGCAGTTCAAACACTTCCGGTCAGAACTTTCGTTGGACAAAAGAGAGAATTTAGCACGATCTCTGGCGAGAAAATCTTCCATAAAGAAGGGTACAAGGTTGGATACAGCCGAAATGGAAGCTGTGGTAGGGCAATTATTTACCTGCTTAAATCCAAATTATGGCCTGTCAGGGAACAAAACATTCGTCAAACTGGATTTACAAAAGATACATGGTTTTTTTACCAAATAAAATATGTTCAGAAACCTCACGCCAATAGCCAAAAACCTTCTTATAGCCAACATAGGCCTGTTTTTTATCACTGCCTATTTCGCTCCGATGCTGAAGGCATATGCAGCACTATACTACTTGGGGACGCCTCAATTTATGCCTTTCCAGATTTTCACTTACATGTTTATGCATGCGGATTTCTGGCATTTGTTCGGCAATATGTTTGGGCTATTTATTTTTGGGCCGTTGTTGGAGCAGTTTTTGGGTTCTAAGCGGTTCCTGATTCTCTGGATGGTGGCAGGTATAGGTGCAGGTATTTTGTATTCTGGATATAATGCCATTCAGGTAGGAATTATCAATAACAAGGTGAGTTCTTACGCTGCGGATCCAAATCCGGCAGATTTTGCCAAATATATCAAGGATTACAGGCCATACTTTGATGATAAGCATTTGGACTTTAGGGATGTGTACAGGGAAAATCCTGAAGACAGCCAACTTGCAGATACTTCTTCCAAGATTGTCACCTCACTGGGAGCCACGCTAGTGAATAATATTAAAAGATCCTCAATGATAGGTGCCTCTGGAGCCTTATTTGGACTTTTAGTCGCATTTGCTATGCTTTTTCCCAACACTGAGCTGTTTTTATTGTTCTTACCTGTACCTATCAAGGCAAAATATTTTGTATCCGTTTACATCTTATATTCACTATATTCGGAATTTATGAGAGCGGGCTATGATAATATTGCGCATATGGCTCACGTTTTTGGTGCTGTGGTTGGCTTTGTGTTAATTTACATTTGGAAAAAAGATAGGACTAATTTCTATTGATATATGTACGGAGGATTTTGGGATAATTTGAGGAATGCATTTAAGCAAAGCAACAATAGTTTGTACAAGCTATTGGCTATCAATATCCTTGTCTTTTTTGTAATGGTAGTCTTCCGGGTGTTTTTTACTTTTTCGGGAGCGGGAGGATTATACCAGTCCTTGAGGGCGTATATGATGATGCCTGCCGATTTAAGTGCTTACATCGTGCAGCCTTGGTCCATAATTACCTACATGTTTTTTCATGAGGGGATTTTCCATATCCTGTTCAATATGCTCTTTTTGTATTGGTTTGGTCTTTTGGTCAATGAATACCTAGGTAGCCGAAAGCTTGCAAATCTGTATATTTTGGGAGGATTGGTGGGGGCTATTCTATATGTAGTGATGTATAATATATCGCCCTATTTTGCAGATGTACTCGATCAGAGCAGGATGTTGGGAGCAAGTGCAGGGGTCTATGCCATAGTCGTGGGAGCGGCTACTTTGGCCCCAAACACCACTTTCCAACTGATTTTGTTGGGTCCAGTTAAAATTAAGTATATCGCTATTTTCTATGTTATCATTGCTTTTGTAAACAGTGCCGGTAGCAATGCTGGGGGAGAATTGGCCCACCTAGGTGGTGCTGCTATGGGCTTTATGTATATACGTCAATTGCAAAAAGGTAAAGATTGGGGAATCGGTATTCAAGTCATTGGAATCTTTTTTGAAAAGCTATTTGAAAAGAAACCAAGTGTCAAGGTGTCTTATCGTAAGAAAAAGACCTTTACTTCTTCCCAAAGTTATACGAGTACGGAAAACCCTAAACCCACTCCAAGCAGTAAAGGTGCGGAGCCTACACAAGAGGAGATAGACAAAATCTTGGATAAAATAGCAGAAAAAGGATATGAGGCTCTTTCCAAAGATGAAAAGAGAAAGCTTTTTGAATTTTCTAAGAAGTAATTGCGGGACTGACTACTTCATTACATTTTTACTCAGCATTCAATTTCACTCAATTTTATAGCTTGGTACCTTGGTGGTGTTTTAGTTAGATATGATTATCCTAATATTGACCACCTAAAGTCATCACTACTCCCAGTCTCAATACTGGTATCCGTGTATTTTGGCTTTGGATTTTGAATTCTGTAATAAATCCTAGAGTTTCTCCTACATCAAAAAAAGCTCCCGCACCGAAATTCCCACCTGGCCTGGTACGGGATTGGCCTGGGAGTCCTGGTTGAAAATTCTCCCAATAGTTGTTGTAACCTCCAAGAATATATACTTGAGAGACGCCTTGCGTGAGGTAGTACCTTAAGTCTACGTTGAGATTACTTATCCTTCCAAAATCAGGGAAATAATAACTGAAATTGGGTGCTATTGAGAAATTATCTACAAATAAATATTCAATACCTGCATTGGCACCTACCTCATTGATGCGCAATCTGTAGTCTGCACCGAGTTGCAGTCTAAAATCTCCCTGTTCTTGGGCATAATTGAATCCTAGGCTTGAGAAGAAGAGAATGATAAAGAATAGTTTTTTCATTCGCTCAAGATAAGAATAAATGCAAAAAGACCCAATTCAGGGGTCTTTTTGATTTCATTTTTTAAATTGTTTGGTTTAGATATCCTGTTCCAAATAGGATAGCCTCCCAAACTTATCCATTCCTTGAATAATGACTTTATATTTTTTCACAATATCATTGTTGAAAAACTCTATCGTGGCTGAATTGTCCTTCCATTCCAGTTTGGGATTCCAATACAAAGTTGACCTATAATCCGGTGCAGGGGGATTCTCTTTGTCATACATAGGCATATAATATTCGCTGGCTATTGAGTAGCCTGGAAAACGGAGATTGAAAACACCTTCTCCTACGCTTCCTATTCCAGCCGCTCTTTTGGTATACAGTGCAATTGCACCACTACCACCAGCACTGCCAAAAATAGCCAGTGATGCAGCATCTTTAAATACTTCTACTGAGGCTAAATCTCTTGGCGAGATAGCACTTGCAAAGCCAATATCTACAGGCGTATTATCTAAAAGGATTAAAGGTGTTCCACCCGCTTGAATTGAACCAACCCCTCGGATAGTAATTGTAGAGTTTCCCATGAGGTCAGGATAAACCCTTACACCCGCAAATCTTCCTTGTAGCAATTCGAAGATATCTCTATAACCTTCAAAACCCCCAATGTCTTCAGGTTTGAGTGACGTATCTCCTTTTCCATACATTCGGTTGATATTTTCTTCATTTGGCTCGTATTTATCAGCTGATATGACAAATTCATCAATCAAGATCTCATCCAAATCGCCATAAGCAGCTTGAGCGCTCCTTCTTCTTTCAGCAGATTCCATAAACCTCTGTGTACTTTCCGAGATTTGAAAATTTTGTATTTTGGGTTTGAAACCTTCCCACTGTACATATTTAGATAAAGGGGGGTCCAATTCTAAGTTTACAAATTCTTTGAGCCGTTTGTCATTTGCGGAAATTGTAAGTAGAGTAGTATCCTGGAAATCCAGGTCATCAATGATAAACTTACCATTTTCTCCAAATTCCACAGCGAGGAAGTCTTCGGATTTTCCCTTAGAAAAGACATTCAACATGCCTCCGGATAGTCCTCTCCTCCGGTCTTCTTTGGGACTGACTGTACCGGTAATGTTTATCCCTTGTTCTATAAAATGCTTATTATCTATTTTTCCTGAAAATACTTTTTCCCAATCAAAACGCTTCCAGCCATGCGTCAGCATAACCAGGTCTATTGCTTGTTCATCTTTTCCTTGACCTAAAAGTTTTTTAGGCTCATGGATTGTTCCCCTTAGTTCCGACTCCAGTTTTAAAAAGGAATTGATACTTGAACTGGGAGTAAAAAGAGCCTCATCAGCATCAATAATGGAAACTGAGTAATTACCTCCTTCAAAATTTTCTCCATCGATCTCGACAGTCCAACTATTTTTCCCTCGTGCCTCAGTGTTTACATTGGCAGCAGATAAGTTGAGGGTAAGTTCTTGTTCCAAAGAGTTGAAGATAAGTCTTTCTGCCAATGGGGTGCCCTCAGGTTCAAAAATGGTAAGCTGATTGATTCCAGGAACCAGTTGATTTCTGTTGAGACGCACTCCTGACACACCAGTTTCCAGGTTGAGTACTTGCATATAGGCAATACGTCCTCTTGCATGGACTACGAGTAATGCTTCTCCATTAGGAGATATTTTGTCAAATCCTTTGGCTTGTATCAATACATTGATAAGGCTTTCCTTTGAGGTATCTACGGCTATGTTAATACCTTGACTTTTTACTGGGCCTAATGGAATGCTTAACTTTTCTTCGCCTAAAGTAATTTCCACCTTAGTGATTTCTCCCTCCTGAGGAGTTACATTGAATGCTGCCAGACCGGAGCTATTGGTCTCGAATGAAATTTCTTGTCCATTATGTTCAATTTTACCTTCAACTTCAGCTGGGGTTCCATCAGGATAAATGGCTCTCACTGCCACTTTATTGTTGAACCCTGCGATAAGGTCACCGCCTTCAGGTAAGAATTGAACATCAATAGAAGAAGCAGGAAAGGGTAAAATAAAATTTCTTTTGATCCTGTAATCCTCGTTTTCTTCTTGTATCAGGTTCAGGGAATGGATTTGCTTCAGGTCTTTGTTTGGTATGGAAAAAGATAATTCGTATTTCCCTTCTTCATCAAGGGTCAAAGTTCCTTTGTCTATTGATTCACCTTCTTTTAGGATTTCATAATGAATCATTTCCCCCGATAGGGGCCTCAATGTTTTATTAACGGCTGTAACTTTTGCTTTATAATGTATCTCTTGTCCTATTTCTTCTTTTTCAAAAATGACGTTTGGTTGGAATTTCATGTTGTAAGTATCCAATACCTGTACATTTGTTTGAAATATCATTTCCTCCCCAAAACCTTTGAGCCAATAGGAATACGCTTTGATGATATAATTTCCTTCTTTGGTAAAACCGTCTAACCTGAAGTCACCAAAGGCATGTCCTTCTTCGATTTTGACTGTTTTTTGTTGAACCAGATTGCCTTCATCATCCAGTAAGTCTACATACACTACTTTGCTCAATGGCGAAGGGATATCAGGGCTTCCTGCTGTCAGGTAGACTGAAAACCAAATATTGTCACCGGCGGCATACAGTGTTTTATCAAGATGGAGAAATACTTTTTCCTCGGGTATTTCGTCAGCATACGCTTCCAGCAGGTTGATGATTTTTTCGGATAGCTCGGTGATTCCTGGTTTCTGCTTAAATCCACTCAGTATGTAGATACCCGGGATTAATAAAACTGAGCAGAAAATGAGTAATCTTTTCATAGAAATAGAAGATAAAAGTCAAATTGAATAGCTGATACTTTTAACGTTCGTATCAGAAAAGGTTTAGTTCTGCAATTATAACTAAAAAATCAATATATGTAAATAAGGAGGTTATTTTTAACAATATTTATTTTGAGATATGCAAACCTGATATAAGGGATTAAAAATAAAATATTATGTATACCTGCTTTCTTGCCAGGATTCTCTACTCAAGACCCAAAAGATGGTGGAAATCAAGATTCAAGCATACTTCCGACATCTGTTATCCCCGCCTGACGTCGGTCAGGGTTCAGCTTTCCTTTAAAGCAAAGGAAATATGTCATCTGGCATAATTTCGGATAATCATATAAAAAATTTATAATATTTCACCCACCTCGTTTTTATTGGCCAACTGTCCGCAGGCTGCATCGATATCCTGACCTCTTGACTTCCTGACTTTTGCGATGATGCCATTGTTTTCCAATATCCTAACGTACATGTCTACTGCTTCCTGAGAAGCCTGTCTGAATTCTCCTTCATCTATAGGGTTGTATTGGATGATGTTGACTTTGGAAGGAATGATTTTACAAAACTTGGCCAAGGCACGTGCGTGGGCTTCGTCATCATTTATACCTTCCCAGATCACATATTCATAGGTGACTTTTCTTTTGGTTTTTTGGTACCAGTATTTCAATGATTCCGCTAGGTCTTCCAAAGGATTGACATCATTGATGGGCATCAAGCGGCTTCGTGTTTCATTGATGGCAGAGTGCAGAGATACTGCAAGATTGAAGCGCACGCCATCGTCTGCCATTTTTTTGATCATTTTCGGAATGCCTACTGTAGAGAGGGTGATTCTTCTTGGCGCCATGCCCAAGCCTTCGGGAGATGTGATTTTGTCTATGGCGTCAATGACATTGCTATAATTCAACAAAGGTTCTCCCATACCCATAAAGACAATATTGGTCAAAGGTCTTTGAAAGTATGTCTCTGCTTCATCTTTGATGGCCACTACCTGATCGTAGATTTCATCGGGATTTAGGTTACGCATGCGCTTGAGTCTAGCAGTAGCACAAAAATTACAATCCAGGCTGCATCCTACCTGTGAGGAAACGCAAGCGGTGATTCTTTTGGAAGTCGGAATGAGTACTGATTCTACAATTTTGTTGTCAAAAAGTTTGACGGCATTCTTGATGGTGCCGTCATTGGAATGCTGCATCAGGTCTACCAAGATGTGGTTGATAGAAAAATTGCTTTTGAGCATTTCCCTAGTTTCCTTGGAGATATTGCTCATGTCGTCAAAGTTTTTCAGGGATTTGTTCCAAAGCCAGTCATAGACCTGCTTGGCTCTGAATTTTTTATCCCCTTGGGCGACAAAAAATTCTTCCAACTGTTCCAGGCTTAATTTTCTAATGTCCTTCTTC
>NZ_REBN01000121.1 GCF_007692705.1 Mongoliibacter sp. | reverse complement strand
TTTGGAACCTGTAGTTTCAATTTTTTGCGTCTTCCGCAAACATCATTGAAAAGCTTATTGGGCTCCATTTCTTTCAATTGCTCTATGGTATGGATATTCATATCTCTAATGACAGGAATAAGACCTTCCGGAATACCTTCACTCATGAAATCTTCATCAGTGGCAATCTTCACTTTTTTCTCAGGTCTCATCTGAGGGAAAAACAACACTTCCTGAATAGTAAAATTATTGGTCAATAGCATAGTAAGTCTATCTATGCCTATGCCAAGACCTGAAGTAGGTGGCATTCCATATTCCAATGCCCTGAGGAAATCATCATCCATGGCCATGGCTTCATCGTCTCCTCTTGCCGCCAATTTCAACTGCTCTTCAAACCTTTCCCTTTGGTCAATCGGATCATTGAGCTCGGTATAAGCATTGGCAATTTCTTTCCCATTCACAAAAAGTTCGAAACGTTCTACTAAGCCTTCTTTTGACCTGTGCTTTTTGGCCAAAGGTGTCATTTCTATTGGATAGTCGGTAATATAGGTTGGCTGTATCAAGTTGGCCTCTACTTTTTCACCAAAAATCTCATCGATCAATTTGCCTTTTCCCATGCTGTCATCGACCGCAATACCCATATCGGTACAGACTTTTCTCAAACCGGCTTCGTCCATTTCGCTAACATCGATTCCCGCATATTCTTTGATGGAATCATACATACTCAAGCGGGTGTATGGACCAGCAAAATCTATCTCTTTATCTCCGACTTTTACCTTTGTAGTGCCATGGATTGATTCGGTAACTTTTTCCAAGCATTCTTCTACCATTTCCATCATCCATATGTAATCCTTGTAGGCCACATAGATTTCCATGGAAGTGAACTCAGGGTTATGCGTTCGGTCCATTCCTTCATTTCTGAACATTTTACCGAATTCATATACTCCATCAAAGCCACCAACTATCAGCCTTTTAAGGTAAAGTTCATTGGCTATCCTCAGATAAAGCGGCATGTCCAGGGTGTTATGGTGTGTTTGGAATGGACGTGCTGCTGCTCCTCCATGCACTTGCTGAAGGATTGGTGTCTCTACTTCGAGCCAGCCATGGTCATCAAAATACCGGCGCATGTTACTGATGATCTTAGACCTTGTAATGAAAACATTTTTCACTTCAGGGTTAACTGTGAGGTCTACGTAGCGTTGCCTGTAGCGTAGTTCGGGGTCTGTAAAGCCATCATAGACATTTCCGTCTTCGTCTCTTTTGACAACCGGAAGAGGCTTCACTGCTTTGGATAATACCTTCAATTCGGTAACATGAAGTGAAATTTCACCAGTTTGAGTGGTGAAAATATACCCTTTGACTCCTATGAAATCTCCTATTCCCAAAAGTTTTTTGAAAACAGTGTTGTAAAGGGTTTTGTCTTCTCCTTCACATATATCATCCCTTCTCACATAAATCTGAAGTCTTCCTGTAGAATCCTGGATTTCTGCAAAAGAAGCAGACCCCATAATTCTTCGGCTCATCAGTCGGCCTGCAATAGAGATGTTTTTATAATCGTTCTTCCTATTCTCGTAATTATTGTGAATATCTTCCGAAGTGACATTGATTGGGAATGGTTCTGCCGGATAGGGGTTAATCCCCAGTTTCATCAGCTCCTCCCTGTCTTTTCTTCTTTCTAATTCCTGTTCGCTTAGTAATTGCATTTTTTATATCCTGTATTTATATCTCTTATTTTTAAACCTGAAATTTCCGGTTCCAAATAAGACTAATGGGAAATAGGTTTAACGGTTCTGTTACTTTTTTCTTCTGGCAATCTCTCTTTTGATCAAGTCCAGCTCCCTACTGCTTTGACCTGCAACAGAAGTGTTTTCTTCGGCTCTTCGGGAAAGGTATGGCATTACTTTTTCAACCGGCCCGTAGGGTACGTACTTGACCACATTGTATCCCGCATCGGCCAGGTTATAAGAAATGTTATCACTCATTCCATATAATTGAGCAAAATATACTTTCGGATCTGCAGGGTTGATTTCATAGTCAGCTATCAATTCAGTTAGGTATCTATTGCTTTTCTCATTGTGGGAACCTGAAACCAAACCTATATTATCAAAATTTTCTACACAAAATTTCAAAGCGGCATCGTAATCCCTGTCAGAAGATGCTTTATCTGGCTGTATAGGACTTGGATAACCTTTGTCTTTGGCACGATCCCTTTCTTTTTCCATATAAGCCCCTCTTACCAACTTGGCACCTAAAAGATAACCTTTATCCAAAGCGGTTTTATGGGCTTCTTTAAGTCTTCCAAGCATATCATGCCTATACATTTGATAGGTATTGTAGACGATGCAGGAATCTTTATTGTATTTCTCCATGGCTTCGTAGGCCATCTCATCGATGACATCTTGAAACCAGGATTCTTCAGCATCAACCAAGATTTTGGTGTTGGCATCAAAAGCAGCCCTACACAGTTCATCAACCCTCTTTTTTAACCTTTCAAATGAAGCTTTTTCTTTATCGTTAAGTTTTTTGCCCGCTTGGACCTTGGTCATGATTTTGAAGTCTCCCAATCCTGTAACCTTAAACACAGCAAAAGGAATCTTATCATCTCCAGCCGATCTTGCGATTGTCTTGAGAATTTCCTGTTTGGTGCTTTCATAACTTTCTTCGGTGCCTTTTCCCTCTACAGAATAATCCAAAATTGTATGAATATTAAATTTCGCAAGGTCCTCAAGGGCTGTTTGACAATCTTCTATGTCTTCTCCACCACAGAAGTGACCAAACATGGTTTTTTTCATTAAACCTTTGATAGGAAGCTTCAATGCAAATGACCAATTGGCCAATTTGGTTCCCAAGCTTACAGCAAGGTTATTGTTAACAGTGGCGAAAATGAGGTACATTTTTCTTAGGTCAGCATCCGATTTGGAAGCAAAAGCCACTTCTAGGTTCTCAAAAGATATTTGGGGTTTTACTGGCATAACGAGTCGTATCTGGCTGCAAATATATTAAAAAAACACCATGGGGATAGGTTATGTTTGGCTAATTCAGACCATTGAAATAATTTCCCAGTGATTTTTCCTCACTGATCCTTTAGCAATACCCAACCAAATCCTTACTTTCACTAACAAGTAGCTTAGATCTGCTGTTTATTAATTGTAAATCAATTAAAGTAAATAGACTTGGACATTGTTAATATAGACAAATGGGGGATAGGTGCAGCATCGCCGCTGTATATAGCAGGCCCCTGCAGTGTGGAAACTCCAGACCAATTGGAAGCCACAGTCAAAGATTTGGCTGAAAGAGGGTTTAAGATAATTAGAGGAGGTGTATGGAAGCCAAGAACCCGCCCAAATAGTTTTGAAGGGGTGGGAGAAATAGCTCTGCCTTGGATTGAGGAGGTGAAACAAAGACACCATGTACGTTTTGCTATAGAGGTTGCAAGTCCTTATCATGTAGAAAAAGCACTTAAACATGGTATAGATCTATTATGGGTTGGAGCCAGGACCACTGTAAACCCTTTTGCTGTCCAGGAAATTGCAGATAGTCTCCAAGGAGTGGATATTCCTGTTTTGGTAAAAAACCCGGTTAATCCTGACCTGGCGCTTTGGATTGGTGCTTTGGAAAGAATCAATCAGGCAGGTGTTCAAAAGCTAGGAGGTATTCATAGGGGTTTTTCCAACTTTAATGATCAGGTTTACAGAAATAGCCCTGCATGGCAGATTCCGCTTGAACTCAAAACAAGATATCCAAATCTTCCTATTCTGAATGATCCCAGTCATATATGCGGACGAAGAGACCTGTTGGCATCTGTGGCACAAATGGCTATGGACCTAAATTTTGATGGGTTGATTATTGAGTCCCACAATGACCCGGATCAGGCATGGTCGGATGCTGCCCAACAGATTACTCCGTTGGTACTGGAAAAACTTATCAAAGGACTCCAAATCCGTAAGGTATCTACGGAAAACCCAATATTTCAATCCCAACTTGAATTGATCAGAGAACAGATTGATCAAGTTGACAATGAACTATTGGAAATCTTAAGCAGAAGAATGAAACTGGTGGAAAAAGCGGGAGAGTATAAAAAACTCAATAATGTGGCAATTTTTCAGATGGAGCGCTGGAAAAAGGTTTTTGAAACCAGGCCAGAGTGGGGGAGATCCCTTCATTTAAACCAGGAATTTGTCAAAGAACTGTATAAGATGGTGCATACCGAGTCCATCAGGAAACAGGAGGAAATCATGGAGAAGCCATTGGAGAAAAAAGAGAAGTGAAAATAGCAGCAGAATTTTATTTTGTGTTTAGGTAAAATTCCTTTTGAAGTTCCTGAATTGTCAACCAAGGAGGCTTAAATTGCTTAAAGTTTAAAAAAATGTTTAAAAATTGATTTGTTTTTAAAAAATCAGCCTTTACATTTGAGACATGTTAATCGCAGCCCTCGTATATTTTACATTCTTTTACTTTTACTTTCGAATGAAAAATCGAATCGGAGCTGCCTATTGTCTTGTAAAAAATTAAAACATCATAAACCAAGAAAAGCCCGATTCGAGAGAGTCGGGCTTTTTTTATTTAAACCTAACACCGTTATGGAAAACCATTTACAAACAAAGGATTGGGGTATTGGCCTAAAAGGCAATACTATCATTGCAGGGCCTTGTAGTGCCGAAACACCTGAGCAGATCGAAAAAGTCTGCTTGGACATGATTAAGGAAAATATGATTCCTGATGTATTTAGAGCAGGAATATGGAAGCCGAGAACAAGGCCAGGCAGCTTTGAAGGTATTGGTGAAGACGGTTTGAAGTGGATGGAGATTGTAAGACATCATCTTAACATCCCTATAACCACCGAGGTAGGTAATACAGCCCATGTGGAAATGGCTCTTAAGCACAAAGTAGATGTCCTCTGGATTGGAGCAAGAACTACAGTAAATCCATTTGCGGTGCAGGAAATAGCAGAAGCACTCAGGGGTGTCGATATTCCTGTAATGGTGAAAAATCCAATGAACCCTGATTTACAACTTTGGTTAGGTGCACTGGAAAGGCTACAGGCTGTAGGCATCAATAAGCTGGCAGCCATACATAGGGGTTTCTCTGACTCTTATGACAAGAGGTTTAGGAACAAACCCAATTGGTCAATGCCAATTCACTTGAAAAGAGAGTGGAAAGGGATGGAGGTCATCAATGACCCTAGCCACATTGTTGGTAATAGAGAAGGGATTTTGGAAACCGCACAACGGGCAATCAACTTTGGTCTTGATGGCTTAATGATAGAAACCCACCATGACCCTGATAATGCATGGTCAGATGCCAAACAACAAGTGACTCCTGCAAGATTAAAAGAAATCCTTTCGAAGATCGATTTTAAAGATAATCTGGGTGAAGAAAATCCAAGTGAGGTCTTGAATGATCTAAGAAACGCCATTGATCACTTAGACGATCAGCTGCTCGATATCCTTCAGGAAAGATTTTCCATGATTGATCAAGTAGGGGCATACAAAAGGGCACATCACTTGACTGTATTCCAATCTGACCGTTGGAAATATGTCATGGAGTCAAGGACCAAAAAGGGCGTTGATAAAAATCTCAGTGAAAAATTCATGAAAGAATTACTGTATTGTATCCATGAGGAGTCAGTAAAACGTCAGGAAAAGCAACTCAGAGAAGCTGATCCCATAAAAAAGTAATATAAAAAAGGCCGGAGTCACTTTATTTTGCTCCGGCCTTTCAAGTTTTGCCTATTTTTGAAATAAATTCAAAAACCTTGGAGACCATTATATTTTCACAGCAAATTGCTCAGGACCTTGGTACCTACATCAAGCAGCTCAATTTTTCCAAGCTTGGGGTTATTACAGACTCCAATACCGAAATAGATTGCTACCCCTTGTTGAAAGAAAGTTTGCCTATTCATCTTCACTACAGCTTTCAGGCTGGTGAAGCAAATAAGAATCTCCATACCTGTATGGGCATATGGCAATGGATGACAGATGGGGGAATGGACAGGAAAGCTCTGATCATCAACCTTGGAGGGGGAGTAACTGGAGATATGGGAGGCTTTTGTGCAGCTACTTACAAGAGAGGAATACGCTTTGTCAATGTACCTACAACATTGCTTTCCCAAGTTGATGCTAGTGTTGGTGGGAAGCTTGGAGTCGATTTTAATGGTTATAAAAATCACATTGGTGTTTTTACTCAGCCGAATGCAGTAATTATTTCAGGCGAATTTCTAAAGACTCTTCCAGAAAGAGAGTTGAGGTCAGGTTATGCAGAGGTGATCAAACACGGCCTAATCAAAAGTGAACCATATTTCAAGTGCTTGAAAGTGGAGGAATGGAAGGATCAAAACTGGAGAGATATTATTGAAAAATCAGTCAGTATCAAAAAAGAAGTGGTCGAAAAGGATCCTAAAGAAGCTGGCCTTAGAAAGATTCTGAATTTCGGACATACTATAGGCCATGCTTTTGAGTCTTTTTACCTGGATACTGAAAAACATCTACTACATGGTGAAGCCATCGCCATCGGGATGCTTTGCGAGGCATACTTGTCGCATAAAAAATCCGGTTTATCAGTTTCTGATTTAAAAACCATTCAGGAAATGATTTTACAGGTTTTCGGGAAATTTGATTTCTCGGATGGAGATGTCGCTGCCATTGTTTCCCTTTGTGGGCAAGACAAAAAGAATGAAGGAGAGGTTATAAATTTTTCCTTGTTGAATCAGATCGGTCAGTGTGATTACAATATTCCTGCAAGTTTGGAAGAAATCACTGAGGCCATACAATTGTATAGATCTTTATAATTTCAAAATCAGACCTATTGAAACCATTAGTTTTAAATCAAATCAGTTCATTTTCCTCGACCACCATACCCCTTCCAGCTTCCAAAAGCGAAAGTAACAGGGCCTTGATTATTGATGCCTTGACACAGGGTGAAAATGAGTTGAAAAATCTTGCAGAAGCAAGAGATACACAGACCATGATTCGTTTACTCAAGGAGAATCCACCTGTATATGATGTGTTGGATGCCGGTACCACAATGAGGTTTCTGACGGCATTCGCAGCTGTCACGGATCAGAACAAAGTTCTTACCGGAACGGCTAGGATGTGTGAGAGGCCGATTGGGATTTTAGTTGAGGCATTAAATGAGTTAGGTGCGGATATTCACTACATGAATATGGAAGGTTATCCTCCCCTAGCTGTTCATGGCCTCAAAAACCAATTGAAAAGCAGGGTAAGTATCAGGGGAGATGTCAGTAGCCAATATATTTCTGCTTTACTGATGATTGGTCCCGTACTGCCTTTGGGGATTGAGCTTGAACTTATCGGGAAAGTTGGATCCAGAACCTACATAGAAATGACCTTGGAATTGATGAAGGCATTTGGAGTAGACCATACCTGGGAAGGAAACGTCATCAAGGTAGAAGCTCAGGATTATAAGCCGACAAATTTCGCTGTGGAAAGTGATTGGTCAGGTGCCAGTTATTGGTATAGCCTCCTGGCTTGCGCAGATAAAGGCGAATTGTTTTTGGAAGGGCTCAAGGAAAGTAGCTTGCAGGGTGACTCCAAAATCGTAGATATTATGGATTTCCTTGGAGTAAAAAGTGAGTTCAAGGATGGTGGCGTTCACTTGACCAAACAAGCAGTAAAAGGTTTGGACCATTGGGATTTTACCCATTGCCCGGATATTGCCCAAACAGTGGCCGTCACTTGCGCCATCATAGGCCAAAAGATGGATTTTACCGGTTTGGAAAGTTTGAGGATCAAAGAGACAGATA
>NZ_REBN01000231.1 GCF_007692705.1 Mongoliibacter sp. | reverse complement strand
TTATCCATTACCCATGATATTGTGAAGGCGCATGGTGGGGAGATTATTATTGAATGTTTATATGCTGAAATAAAGAGCCAAGAAGGCCGCCCGGCTGCCAGCCCTGACCATACAGAAGGGCATGACCCTGTCGGAAAGGGAACAGGAACTGTATTCATTATAAAACTACCAATCAAATGAAGGCATCCAGGAAATCTATAAATCCCTACCTTTTTGGCAGGAGTAATTCAGAATATAATGATTTACATGGTGGGGAGTTGAATGAAGATACTCGTAAATGTAAGGGTTGGGTATCCATTAGATGGTTGGCGAATCTTTAGTATATTAGAATTAAAATTCATGGTTATGCGCGCAATAGAAACAACTGCATCCTTTAATGACAAGGGCGAACTTAAAATTGATAAACTCCCGAACATCAAAAACCAAAAAGTTAAATTGCTGATCCTTATGGAAGAAAATGAGGATATTGAATGGCATCAATTTTCCGCCAGTTCACTATCAGCTGCTTATGGTGACAGTGAACCGCATTATTCACTGAGTATGGTAGAAGAACCCAACCCGGATTACAAAAAATGAAAGAAGGTGAGATAGTTCTGACAGACTTGCCACAGGCAGATGGCGGCTATAAACTCCGACCTGTGTTGTTGTTAAAGCAGTTGCCAGGGTATAACGATTTTTTGGTTTGTGGTATTTCTACTCAACTTCATCAATTGGTTAAAGGCTTTGATGAACTTTTGGATGAGAAGGACCAACATTTCATTCAGACCGGACTGCGGCAATCATCCATCATCCGATTGGCCTTTTTGGCGGTAATACCTTCAGTTAAAATTCCTGGCAAGATTGGTAGAATTGATACTGACCTTCACAAAGATCTCCTTGAACGATTAGCAAACTACCTAACTAGATAAGGCATTGGAATTGCTATTAAATAGTGTCGGCCCCTGCATCCCCGACGACATCAAAGACAAAATCCTGCAGCCTTTCTTTACCACTAAAAAAGGGACGGAAGGAACTGGGCTGGGATTGAGTATTACCAATGATATTATTAAGGCGCATGGGGGACAATTGGAAATTGAAAGTTCGCCGGAAACCGGTGCCAGGTTTATAATTCTCTTACCGATACAACCTAAGTGATTATGCAAAGAATTTTAATTGTACTGTTTTTCTTTTTGATCCAGGATTATTGCTTGGGTCAAAACCTCAGACGTTGGGATGGCAGAATTGACAGCCTGCAACATCAATTTGAAAACGCTTCTTCTGATTCTGTCAAACGTCAGACCGTCTTGGAATTGGTGGGTGTGGTGGGCAATAAGGCATGGACAACTACCAACACTGGGCAGTTTGCAGTGGCTTATGAATCCTTTAGAAAAGCCTTTGATTTTTTGGAAAAACCTGAAAATTTAAAGCTTTTCGAGGCAGCTGGACAAGAAAAACAATATTGGATTACGCTGGCCAATTTAACTTTCAACTATGGCCATCTGATGGGTGCAACAGGAAATACCGAAGATCGGATATTCTATTATCAAAAAGCATATCAAATTGCAAAAGAATGGGAGAATGCGCTGAATACTGTTTATGCCTTATCAGGATTGGCCTTTGTGTACCTTAGCAATAATGAAATGGATTCGGCACGTATTAAGTTTGAAGAAGTAAGATCCTATCCCCCTGAATTATACAATTACGTAGGATATTCTGAAATTAAATATATTGATGGAGCAATCAAACTTGGCTTCAAAGCGTATGACCCTGCTTTAAAAGCTTTCTGGATTGGTCTTCAGGATGCCTCCAAAAAGGACTATCCTGTGGGCATAGCCATCAATAATCTTGGCTTATCCGAGACATATAGGTATCTTAATAATGCGGATTCGAGTTACTTTTTCGGAAAACAAGCCATAAGTACATTAATGAGACTTCGGGAAATTCAGATGTTTGACATAGATATTGCCTCGGCATATCAAAATCTTTACGAGCATTTCAAGCATTTCAACCAACCTGATAGTGCTTTTCGGTATTTGGAATTGGCAAAGGATGAGAGTGCTGTTTTAATTGATAAAAAGATTGCCAATATGGCTGCTTTTCAACAGTTGCTCTTAAACAGGGAACGGGAACTCGGTAACCTGGAAAAAGAAAATTTAGCTATCCAAAGCAGGTTCAGGACTTACCTATTTCTGATTATTCTGGCAGTTTTTTCAGTAATCGGAGTGATCCTTTTCCGCGCCAATCGCCAAAAACAAAAGGCTAATCTGCAATTGGCTACCCAAAAAGAGGAAATCCAATCCGCCTTGGACCAGCTCAAATCCACCCAAACCCAACTCATCCAATCTGAAAAGATGGCAAGCCTTGGAGAGCTTACTGCGGGCATTGCTCATGAGATACAGAATCCCTTGAATTTTGTAAATAACTTCAGCGAGGTGAGTGCCGAGTTGGTTGATGAGATTCAAGAGGCAAGAGCCAAGAAACAAGAGGAGATGCGAGAGGCGAGAAGCGAGAAACGAGATGAAAATGAGGAGTTGGAAGATGAGATTTTGGAAGATATCAAGCTGAATTTGGAAAAGATCAACCATCATGGAAAGCGGGCAGATGCTATTGTTAAAGGGATGTTGGAGCACAGCAAATCCGGTTCCGGTGAAAAGGAACTAACCAATATCAATGCATTGGCTAAGGAATATTTGAGCCTTGCCTATCAAAGCTTCAAATCAAAAAACAAAGAAATTGAAATCGAACTAATCTCAGACCTTGATCCATCAATCCCTAAAATAGAACTGATCCGTGCGGATATCGGAAAGGTATTGCTGAATATCTTGAATAATGCCTTCTATGCGGTCACTTCTCCCGATAGCTATCGGGATCATATTCATCATTCATCATTCGAAATTCAAGAACTTCCAAAAGTCACCATTAAAACCAAAAACCTCGGTGACAAAATCGAAATTTCCATCTCCGACAACGGTTCTGGCATACCCGACGCCATCAAAGACAAAATCTTCCAGCCTTTCTTCACCAACAAGCCTACCGGGCAAGGTACGGGATTGGGGTTGAGTTTGAGTTATGATGTTGTGAAGGCGCATGGTGGGGAGATTAGGGTAGAGTCTAAAGTGAATGAGGGTTCAGTGTTTAAGATCCTTTTACCAATTGTTTAAAAATCAATTGTCTAACAGATGTACTTTCATCATTCATTTACCACTATAAAACAAGAAAACAGATTGTAATAGACAGGAAGTAGTCTTCTATATAAAAATAATTTTATTTTACGGGAGCAATCTTTGTAATATCAATTTTCAATTCATACCTACAATTCCGCAATTGGTTGTGTCCAAAGGAGTTCACCTTACATTTTTCACCATTTCTTAAAATAATACACTTGAAACATGTATTTTGTATTGATAAATTTTGTTTTCGTATTTATGAAAGAGTTTTTCCCTGATAAAGGCTTCCCATAAACGTCTGAAAATCCAGATAACAAGCCATAATTTAAAGAAGTTTTCAATCAAGGAGAAATCATTTTTTATTTCCCCTTATCCAATATTCATAAGTCATGGGATTCCCGTAGTTCCCCAGATAAAAAAACTTAAACTATTTGATAATGAATCTTTTAAATGTCATTCCCCTGCCCTTTAGAACATTTGTAACCTCAGTTTTTCTTTGGTTTTGTTTCACATTCCAATCATCCGCCCAGTCCATCTATGAACAGGTCGGAAGACTTCCCATCACAGTTTACAGCTCCGATGAATACGGAGGAGACCCATTGGTCAGGACCTCTATACAGAGTAAGGAAGGTCTGATGTATTTTGGGGATAACTTTGGGATATATGAATATGATGGGGTCTCATGGCGTTCTTTGTTTAAAAGAAATCAAGTCACTGGAATTCAATGTTTTACCAAAGATGATACAGGAAGGATATTTTATGGGGGTTCAGATTTCGGATATCTGGAAGTAGGCCACAAAGGAGAAACTCAGGCTGTTTCCCTATTGCACCTCATTCCGGAGGAGTTCAGTGCAGACTTTTGGGCATGGGAAATACATTCCTTGAAAGGATATATTTTCGTTCGAACCATTAATCACCACATTATCAGATTGGAATTGGGGAAGGATTTGACACTGATATCATTAAAATCATGGCAGGCAGAGACTAGTTTTGGGATTTCCTTTGCTGTAGACAACAAAATTTATGTCCAACAAGCTCAAAGAGGCTTGTTCGGACTAGAAGAAGATGAGCTCCAACTGATCCCTAATACAGAAATATTTGGTACTGAAGGTTTATCTGTTATGCTCCCTTATACAGGCGATATGGGTGAATCCTTGCTTTTGGGGACATTCGGTAATGGTTTTTATCTTCTGGAGGAAGGGGTACTAAAGAAGTTTACAACCCCAGAAGACAAACTATTCAAAGATGGAAGCAGGCTTTCCGGTGCCATATCCCATCAAGGAAACTATATTCTCCGGTCATATGGAGGGGGTATAGTGCTCATGGATCCTCAAGGCGAAATACTCAAAAGGATAGAAACGGATCAGGGTTTGCCTTCCAATTTAGTGATAAGTCTTTACCTGGACCAAATTGAAGGACTGTGGGTAACTACCGAGGATGGCATAGCAAGGATAGCCATAGATTCACCCATTCTTAGTTTTGGTAAGGATCAGGGAATCAATTTAGCAGTTCAGTCTATTGAGAAAATTGGGAAAGATTTTTATTTGGGGACCTACAATGGCATTATAAAATTTGACCCAAAAGACGGAATCTTCAAGTCAGTCCCTGAATTCAACAATAGAAGTATTGAAAATTTTGCCTTGGATGGAGAGGATTTGATCGTTCCGGGGAGACAGCTGCAGGTGCTCCGTGACGGAAAAACAATTGTATTGGATGGGCCAAAGGATCGAAGTGTAGCTAATTCAGTATTAATCCCCAAAAATAATCCCAATCTTCTTTTGGCAGGTACCACAACTGGTGTTTTGGCTTATAAAAGAGGACTTTCAAAAGACTTCCCATGGGAATACATAGGAAAATTACCTGGCTTGAAGAGTGATGCTTTTCGATTAATGGAAGGAAATGATGAGACGATTTTTACAGACGGTAGAATAGGTTATGGTGCAAAGGTTTCTGCATTTAGGCTAGGAGAAAGAACGCTTGAATCCAATGACCCAACTAAAATTAAGTCAAATGATATTGAAGTAGGCATTCAGGAAAATTTTAATTTGGTAGAAGGAGAGTTTTTTAAATTATCCGGTCAAAGAATGCAGAAATATTCGGTCAAACAGGGTCAATTTGTGTCTGCCGATGAATTCTCAGAAGTGGAAAAGGAAATTTTCGATTTTGCCCAGTTTAAATCAGGCATAATCTGGTACGAATCCCTGGAAGGAAAAAAACACATCCTCAAGCG
Organism: Mongoliibacter sp.; assembly: GCF_007692705.1. Classification (GTDB taxonomy): domain Bacteria; phylum Bacteroidota; class Bacteroidia; order Cytophagales; family Cyclobacteriaceae; genus Mongoliibacter. The sequence goes on along the minus strand of NZ_REBN01000231.1, from coordinate 2,420 downwards.
TGACTCAAATGGAAAATTCATAAGGGATGATACGCCTAATTCGATAGCACCTTTTTTAACCATAGTGGATTTTATCGATGAAGACAGCATTTTCTGGTTTGGGTCTCAGAAAGGGCTGATCCGCTATGATCCCAAAAAAGACAATCAGACCAACAAGGAGTTTTTTACCTTGATCCGAAGGATAGAAACCAAAACCGATACATTGCCTTTGCCTCAATACGGAAGGAACAAGGGTATTTCTCCTGTTGAAAGTAAAGACAATTCCTATCGATTTGAGTTTGCAGCACCGTATTTCGAAGAAGAGAAGAAAACCAAGTACCAGACCTATCTGGAGGGGTTTAACGCTGACTGGGTGGACTGGACAGATAATAAGTTCAAGGAATATACCAACCTGCCTGCTGGTTCATATACTTTCAGAGTAAGGGCCATGGCATATAGCGGAAGAATCAGTGATGAAGCCAGCTACTCATTTGTGGTCTTGTCGCCTTGGTATGCTACTTGGTGGGCCTATCTGCTGTATTTATTGATCCTTGGTGGGCTGATTACTGCCATCGTGAAGTGGAGATCCAGAAAACTCAAAGCCCAAAACCTCATTTTGGAAGAAAGGGTAAAAGAAAGGACAGCCGAATTGGAACAATCCTACCACAATGTAGAATTGTTGGGTGAAATCGGCAGAAAAATCACTGCCTCTTTATCTGCAGAAAAAATCATTGCTACTGCTTATGCCAATGTGAATAAGCTGATGGAGGCTTCCGTCTTCGGTATCGGCATTTACCATAAAGATTCCGAGAGCCTGGATTTCCCGGCTACTTATGAAAACGGGGCCGCCTTACAGCCCTATTCGAACTCACTTCAAGACCCTGATAGACTTTCAGTGCTGTGTTTCAATACGGGTAATGAAATAGTGATCAATGATCTCAATGCAGAATATGGAAGATACCTTCAAAAAATGCCAACACCCTCAATGGGGCAGGCACCTGCTTCTTTGATTTACCTCCCTTTGAAAATAAAAGGGAATATGTTTGGGGTGATCACCGTGCAGAGTTTCAACAAAAATGCATTTTCAGAATATCACCTGTATATGCTGAGGACCATCGCAGTCTACACCGCCATCGCCCTAGAAAATGCGGAATCTTTCCAGAACCTGCAGCAAACCCTCAGTAGCTTAAAGGAAACACAATCGCAGTTGATCCAATCGGAAAAAATGGCCTCATTGGGTGAACTCACCGCCGGTATTGCACACGAAATTCAGAATCCATTGAATTTTGTGAATAATTTTTCGGAGTTGAATAAGGAGTTGGTACAAGAGGTGAATGAGGAATTGAATAAGGGGGATATTGAGGAAGTCAAAGCCATTTTGAAAGATTTGGAAGAGAATTCAGATAAAATTAACCACCATGGCAAGCGTGCAGAAGCGATAGTGAAAGGCATGTTAGCCCATAGCCGTAGTGGTTCCAGTGAAAAATCAGAAACTGATTTAAATGCCTTGGCAGATGAATACCTGAGGTTGGCTTATCATGGATTGAGAGCCAAGGAAAAAAGCTTCAACGTTGATTTTCGGACAGATTTTGACTCCAATCTTCCCCAAGTGCATGTGGTATCACAGGATATCAGCAGGGTGCTGCTGAACCTGATCAACAATGCTTTTTATGCCGTGAATGAGAAAAGATTAAAGCATCTGGAGAACGGACACGAAGCCTATAAACCATTGGTGACAGTAAAAACACAAAATTTGGGTGATGCTGTAGAGATTTCGGTTTCTGACAATGGAGGCGGAATTCCGGAATCCGTGAAGTCTAAAATCTTCCAACCTTTCTTTACCACCAAGCCCACTGGGCAAGGCACGGGATTGGGATTGAGTTTAAGTTATGATATCGTGAAGGCGCATGGTGGGGAGATTAGTGTGGAATCCGAAAAAGCCCGCCCGGATGACCCGGTCGGACGGGGAATAGGCACCACTTTCACCATTACCCTACCCCTCTGATTAAAAAACAACAATTATGCATACCATCAAAACCCCAATTTCGCTTCTTTTCACTTTTCTGTGGATCACCATCCCCGGATTCCTATCCGCCCAATCAACATTGGAGCAGGTCGGAAGACTTCCGATTACCACCTATAGTCCTGAGGAATACAGAGGAGACCCAGAAGTTTATACTGCAATACAGAGTGAAGAAGGGCTGATGTATTTTGGGACTGCCTCAGGAATGCATGAATATGATGGAGTCTCTTGGCGTTCCCTATATAAAAGAAATCAACTTGCAGGCATCTATCGATTTACTAAAGATGCTAAGGGAAGAATATTTTACACAGGTATTGATTTTGGTTATCTGGAAGTAGACCAAAATGGAGAAACCCGGCCTGTTTCTTTATTGCATCTCCTACCTGAAGAGTTCAGCTCAGACTTTTACGCTTGGGAA
>NZ_REBN01000175.1 GCF_007692705.1 Mongoliibacter sp. | reverse complement strand
AATATATTTTCCATTAAGCAAAGATAAGATGATTCTGTCTTTCAAGATAATAATATCTCAAAATCAATCAGTATCCCGGCTAAATATTTCTATTTATTTCAACCATATTTCTACTTTAATTCAGCTATATCCAAATATCTAATATCCATCAGTATCTATCGATATCAAGCTCAGTCATTCACCAACATCCCCGCCCCCAGCGCCGTCCCCAGCGCAAAATCTGTGGTTTCAATACTGATTCCGGGCAATTTGTCCCTGAGGATCCCGACAAAGATCGGATTGGCATTAAAACCCCCGTCGATATAGAGTTTTCGGACATCGGTTTTGTCAAGCACCAGTTTTAATGAAGCTACCTGCATTTCAGTGAGTTCATGGATAAAACTGTAATAGGCATCCTCAAAATCAGAAAAGCTTGACCAATCAGTTTCCTTAGCCCCAGTAATGCCATAAAGATCAGGCTTCAGGTATTCAAATTTAAACCGTTTTTGGGTACAGGATTTTGCCTTTTCATACCTTTCAGGAGTAAACTTTAATTCCTTATAATAGCCCTTTTGCAAATTGAAATGAGCATAAAGCTTTTCAATCTGTACCTTATGCTCCTCTCCGATAAATAAGCGGCTGATTTTAATAGGCCGTCCTTCCTTACTGAGAAAATGTAAACAGTCTTTTCGGAGTTCGTCTAAAGTCAAAGGGGCATCATTAAAGGGATTGATGCTGATGGCCCAAGTGCCTGTAGACAGCAGCACAAAAGGTTCGGTATTGCTGGTCAAATATGGCAATAAAGCAGATGAAGAATCATGTACCCCCACACCCACACTCATGCTGTTCCGGTCAAAGGTCTTGGCAAAACTGGTAGTCGTATCCACCACCTCAGGCAATATTTTGTCTATCCCTTCTGCTTTTACCCAATGGTGATAATCCCCTTTGGCAAAATCCCATAAGCCTGTGTGACAACCAATACTTGTATATTCCGAAACTGCTTTTCCGGTAAAAAGAAATGAAAGATATTGGGGAAGGTGAAGGCTGCGGTGTATTTTCTTAAATATGTCAGGTTTTGCATATTTCAGCCAATAGAGCTGCAGCCCGGAATTTAGCATGCCCAGGGCAGGGGAGGAGGTTTCCCGGCTGAATTTTTCGGTAGGGCCATAGTGCGCATAGAACTGTTCCAATAAATCCTCCGGGTATTTTTTCAGGTAATTGTACAAAGGTGCCACCGGATTGCCCAAACGGTCTACATGCACAAAAGAAGCGCCATAGGTGGTAAAGTTCAATTTGACAATCCTAAATTCAGGTAAAGCCAAAGCATTCTTTAAGGTCTGTTTGACCCATTGGGTCAGTGCCTGAATGGACTCACAATCATCCCCTTCTTCATCCTGTGTGTAATCCAGCCTATGATAAACCTTATAGACTTCCTTCAATTCCTGATCAAAGAGAAAGAACTTCTTATTGGTCTTTCCGATATCGAATATGGCGGTTACCTTGGTGGGCTCCATGTTACAGTCCGCTGGCTTTACTGTCTTTTCCTCTTTCTTTGATCAATGTCTCCCTGACTTTCAGTTCCCGGTAGGAATGGATCGGAGAAATGGCCCCACCACTTTGCCGGATGGATTCCCGCACCAAAGGTCTCAGATCAGTTCGGAACGCTTCCTGCAATATTTCCTGCCCCAGACCCACATTATGCGAGGAATGCGCGGCTTCCAAAGCTTTTTTGTCCACAATCAACGCCTGTGCATAGGCCAGTTTGATGGCTTCCACAGATTGGAGCAAGTCTTCCAGGGGATCCTTCAAATTATGACTGGCATCTATCATCCAGGCAGGAGATGGGTTGTCAGTCTCTTCAAATCCTGCTACCAGTTCATTGAAAATCAGGAATAATTGGTAAGGCTTGATGCTACCGACGGTGAGGTCGTCGTCCCCGTATTTGGAGTCGTTGAAATGGAACCCACCCAGTTTGCCTTCGGTCATCAAAGTGGCTACAATCTGCTCGATATTGGTATTAGGCAGGTGGTGGCCTAAGTCAACGAGGGTAAATGCTTTTTCCCCAAGTTTGTTGGCCAAAAGGAAAGAGGTTCCCCAATCTTGGATCACTGTACTGTAGAAATAAGGCTCATAGGGTTTGTATTCGATCAGCATCTTCCAGTCCTTGGGCAATTCCCTGTAAATCTCCTGAAGGGATTCATAGGTATTGTTCAGTGCTTTGCGAAAGCTATGCTGTCCCGGAAAGGAAGACCCATCCGCCAACCAAACCGTCAATGCTTTGGATCCCAGTTTTTCACCGATCTGTATGACTTCTTTATTGTGCGCAATGGCAAGGTCTCTGATGTCCTTGTTGTTGTTTGCCAGTGAACCGAATTTGTAAGACAGCTCTTGGTCGGCCTGATCTTGAAAAGTATTGGAATTGACCGCATCAAAACCGATTTCTACTTCTGCGGCTGTTTGTAGGATTGCCTCATAATCCTGGGGAATATCCCAAGGGATATGCAGGGAAACGGAATCGCTGGAGCGGTTTAAGGCATGGATAATGCCCACATCCTGGATTTTTTGGATCAAAGTGGAGGGTTCCCCACCGCCTGAAAAGCGACCGAATCTTGTACTCCCCGTCCCCAATGCCCATGAAGGAATGGCGATCTGCAAATCCCGAAGTTTTTGTATCAGGCTTTCTACATTCAAACCTCTTTTCTCCAGATTTTCAGCCAGGAAGTTGAATTCCCGGGCATGGATGATTTCCCTGGATTTGTTGGTGGATTGGATATGGTCGGGGGTTATTTTCATAATTTCTTTGCCACAAAGGCACGAAGGCTCTAAGGGGAGTTAAGTTGTTTATTAGCCACTAAGGCACGAAGGCACAAAGTGGGAATGGTTTTGATTTGAAATTAGGGAATAATTTGGAATAAGGCTTCTCCTTAGTAATTTCGTTTGCCCGCCGCCAGGCAGGCAAGGAAGTGAGAAATCTTTTACCTCACTTTCTTATTTTAGACCTCTTCCGCCACGGCGGACAAGACCTGCCGTTGAGGTGACAAGAGGAACGGATCGGATACAGCTAACCTATAATAATAGGTTTTTTTATTGACTTTACCTCCTCTTCGCGTCTTAGTGCCTTCGTGGCCATAATTCTTCCCAGCGTCTTACCTCACAAATGCCGCAGCAACCCCTCCATCCACATTCAATATATTCCCGGTAGACTTGGAAAGTAATCCGCCCACAAAAGCAAAAACCCCGTTGGCAATATCCTCTGTGGAAATAATCTCATTCATCAAGGTGCGCTTGGCATAAAAAGCCGGCAATTCCTCAACGGTCACGCCATAGGCCTTGGCCCTTCCGGCAGCCCATGTACCTTCCCAGATTTTAGAGCCTTCGATCACGGCATCTGGATTGACCACGTTGACGCGGATTTTGTCAGGGCCCAACTCTGCGGCCAATAATCTCGACATGTGCACCTGTGCAGCCTTGGCCGTACCGTAGGCTACATTGTTTGGCCCGGAAACCAAGGCGTTTTTGGAAGCGATGTTGATGATATCTCCGCCCAATCCCTGAGCTCTCAATACCGAAACCCCAGCCTGTGAAACTTTAAATTGTCCCTTGACCAAAACGTCATTCAGTAAATCCCAATCTGCCTCAGTGGTATCCGTAAGGGACTTGCTGATGGCCAATCCGGCGCAGTTGACGATGATGTCAACCCCGCCGAAGGCCAAACAAGCAGCTTTATAGGCTTGAGCAATAGTATCATTATCCAGCACATCGAGCTTCACGCCGATGGCTGTATCTTTTCCAAAATCCTTTTTAGCTTGGGTCAATCGGTCTTCATCTATATCAGTAATTACCACACAGGCACCTTCAGCAGCAAATTTATCTGCAATAGCTTTTCCGATTCCACCTGCGCTTCCTGTTATCAGAGCCACTTTTCTGGAAAGGGGTTTTTCTTTGGGCATACGCTGCAGTTTGGCCTCTTCGAGCAACCAATATTCAATGTCAAAAGCTTCCTGCAATGGAAGGGAAACGTATTCAGATACTGCCTCGGCACCACGCATCACATTGATGGCATTGATATAGAATTCACTGGCAACCCTTGAAGTTTGTTTATTTTTGGCATAGGAGAACATTCCTACCCCAGGCCAAAGAATGATTACCGGATTGGGGTCACGCATGGCAGGGCTGTTGCTGCGCTTGTGCTTTTCGTAGTAGTCTTTGTAACCCTCTTGATACTGGGTAAAAAGTTTACCGATATGTTCTTTGAGAGCATTCAGGTCAGTCAAATCCTGGTCGGCAGGGATATCCAATACCAATGGGGCAATCTTTGTCCTGAGGAAATGGTCAGGGCAGGAAGTGCCCATTGGAGCCAGTTTATCCAGGTCTTTGGAGTTGATGAATTGCAGGACAGTGTCTGAATCGTTGAATGTGCCCACCATGCGGTTGTAGCTCGATGCCAGACCCCGGAGCAAAGGGGCAATTTGGGAAGCTTGTTCTTTCCGCTTTTCAGAAGAAAGGGAGCTTGTTTTTTCTCCACCAAAGACAGGTCTTTTCTTGCCATAGTTTTCTTCCAAGAATGCAGAGGCTTTTTCTATTACTTCCAAACTGTTGATATAACATTCGTAAGCGGTGTCACCCCAGGTAAAAAGACCGTGCCCGCCTAGCATGATGCCACAGATACCCGGATTGGCCTCCAATGCATCCCTCAATTGCAATCCCAAATCGAACCCAGGTCTTTGCCAGGGCACCCATGCAATCTGACCATCAAACAATTCCCGAGTGATTTTTTCCCCGTCTTTTGAGGCGGCTATGGCAATGGCTGCATCAGGATGAAGATGGTCTATATGTTTGAAAGGAAGAAATCCATGTAATGGCGTATCGATGGAAGGAGCTTTGGAATCCAGGTCATAGATACAATGATTGAATAGCCCCACCATTTCATCTTCCTGCTCGATACCTTTATAAACGCCTTCCAGGGATTGTAATTTATCTACATATAAACCTGCCAAACCCTCCCTTGTGAGAGTTCCTATATCTCCACCAGAACCTTTAATCCACATGACTTCCACCTCTTTTCCTGTCAGGGGGTCTTTTTCAATGGTTTTGCAGGAAGTGTTGCCACCTCCATAATTGGTAATTCTTAGATCTGCTCCAAGGATATTTGACCTATAGAGTAATAGAGCGACCTGATCATCACCGAGAGATTTTGCTTTTTCTTCATCCCAAAAGTAGGACACGTGTTGAAAAGTTGGTGAGGCTATTTTCATAATATTTTTATGCTAATAAAATTTCAAGATATAGTCAAAGATATCATTCTGGGGTTAATGGGCTGTCCTGTACTATACTGATATATGAAAGACCTTGTGATTTTTGCTTTTGGAATTGATTTATTCTAATCTTACCATTTTAAAAACCTGATCACAAATGAAGCCCGATTTAAATATAGACGACAGTTCGAGTATCCCAAAATACATTCAGGTTGTCAAAGCGATCAAGGGATTGGTTACTTCTGAAGTGTTATGTTTTGGCGATAAAATCCCTTCGATCAATAATTTAAGTGCAGAGCATAGCCTTTCTAGGGATACGGTTGAGAAAGCCTATACCATCTTGAAGAAACAGGGGATCATAGAATCAGTACGGGGTAAGGGATATTACATCAGCCATCATTCAGACCTTTCCAAGTATAATGTTTTATTGATTTTCAATAAGCTGAGTGCATACAAAAAAGAGATTTTCAATTCCTTTGTGATTGCTTTGGAGGATCGGGCCGAAATCAGTTTTCAAGTGCATCATTGTGAATATGACTTATTGAAAAAAATCCTGGAAAAGCAAAAGGAAACCTTCGACTATTATGTGGTTATGCCTCATTTTAAAAAAGATCAGGAACAAAAGGCATATTCTCTCCTAGAGTCCATTCCCAATGAAAAGCTAATTTTTCTGGACAATAAACCTGATGATATTCCCTGTTTTGGTGCGGTGTTTCAGGATTTTAAGTCGGATATCTATGGGGCTTTGAAATCGCTGACATCTAAATTAAAAAAATACAACAAGCTTATTCTGGTATTTCCTTTTCATTCAAGTTATCCCTATCCTGAGAATATTTTGCTTGGATTTAAAAAGTTTGCAGTGGAGGAACAATTTGGCTTTGGGGTGATGTCTGAGTTCAATCTCGATCATACACCCATTGAAGGGGAAGTATATATTGTCATTGAAGAAACGGACTTGGTCAACCTGATAAAAAAAGCAAGAGAAATGAAGGGTCTGATAATTGGTGAAAACCTCGGTATTCTTTCTTACAATGAGACGCCACTCAAGGAAGTACTGCAAAAAGGAATTACTGTCATCAGTACTGATTTTGCCAAAATGGGAAAATTGACCGCAGATATGATTTTGAGCAAAGAAGGAAAGATGATCAAAAATGAATTCAGTGTGATTAAAAGGGAGTCCTTGTGATTTTAAAACCAATTATCAATTCTTAAAATTTGAGGATCCATTTTTTTTTATAATGTATTTTTCAATAAGAAACCTGCCATGCTTTCATAGTTGCCAATCAAAGAGGAATAGAGATTGGATTCCCGAAGTAGGGCAGGTTTCTGTTAGTATTTCGCCGAAGGCATATTTCAGATTATTTCAATGCCTTAACTTTTATTCGTTTTTTTTAAATGGGTTCAACTACCCCTTCCATTTGACCCCAGTATCCTTCCAGCTTTTTGAAGCTGCCGAATCCAGCACTGCCTGACAGACTTTTTGGGTTTCAAAAGCATCCTGAAAAGTAGGCGCACAAGGTTCACCTGTCTGCAGACTCAAGAAAAAGTCTGCTGCTTGGTGAATAAAGGAATGCTCGTAACCAATGGAGGTTCCAGGTATCCACCACCTGTTCATGTAGGGTTGCTCCCCTTCAGTTATATGAACCCTTCTCCATCCTCTTACTTGGGACTCGTCTTTGTGGTCGAAAATTTCCAACCAGTTCATGTCGTGTAGATCCCAACGTAAAGAAGCATGTTCGCCATTAATCTCAAAAGTGTATAAAGCTTTATGCCCCCGAGCATACCTCGTGGCCTCAAATAATCCCAAAGAGCCATTGTCAAAATGACAATGGAATAAACAGGCATCATCGATACCCACCTTTTGAACCTGTCCACTTCCCTGATGTACCCTTTCCTTGATAAAGGTTTCTGTCATTGCGGAAACATCCTTAATCCCCCCATTGATCCACATGGCAGTATCTATGCAATGGGCCAGTAAATCACCGGTCACCCCAGATCCTGCCGCATCCACATCCAATCGCCATAGGGCATCGCCCCCTTGTGGCAGTTCTGGATTGATGGTCCAATCCTGTAGGAAATTCGCTCTGTAGTGGAAAATTTTACCCAATTTCCCGGAATCTACAATTTGCTTCGCCAGTGTTACTGCCGGCATTCTCCTGTAATTATACCACACCGTATTTTTCACGCCCGACTTTTCAATAGCCTTGACCATGGCTTCACCTTCTTCCAAAGTTCTGGAGAGGGGTTTTTCGCACAAGATCATTTTACCCGCATTCGCCGCCGCTATGGCTATTTCAGCATGGGTGTCATTGGGGGTGCAGATATCCACTGCATCAATGTCATCTCTGGTTATCAATTTTTTCCAGTCTGTCTCGTAAGCAGCATAGCCCCATTGCTCTGCAAAAGCTTTGACTTTTTCTTCCCTTCTGGCACAAGCAGCTTGGAGCACTGGTGTGTATTCAAACTCTGGGAAAAAATCAGGGATTCTTTTGTAGGCATTGGTATGGATCCTCCCCATCAGACCGGTGCCTATCAATCCTATTCGTATTGGTTTTTTATTGCTCATTTTTTTAGATTTTAGATGTTAGACATAAGATTTGAGACCAAAAAAGTGTTTTCCTTTAGTCTCTCATCTTGTTTCTTGTTTCTTGCTTCTATTATCTTAACCATGCCATCCATGTGCTTCACGGACTTTAATTAAAGCAGCAAGGATATCATTCCAAGTTTGTTGTTTTTCCATCACGGCGTTGGGGAACATACAGCCATCCCAACAAATGTGTTGCATGGCTTTGGTCAACTTGCCCTTTTCGTCCCTCAACCAATACCCGGCATCATGGGTAATGTCCAGCAATCCGTTGGGGTCTGTGGCCTGACAGTGACGCCCGGTTTTGTCATGTGAGCCCGAACCGAAAACAGAGCCGTCATTCTGGGCAACATGGAAATCTATTGTCCATGGGCGAAGGGCATCAGTCACTGTTTTTAAAGCGGATTTGATTGCTTCCCGGTCATTTTTGTCAAAATCAGCTGGAAGAATTCGATGTTCAGGGGCATTGTATCCCAAGGTATAAAGGAAGGTGTGGGACATGTCGGCCTGGAACCCGATATTTTTCCTGTCCACCATCTCTAACAATTGCACCATATGTTTCCAGCTGTGCATGCCTCCCCAGCAGATTTCTCCCTCTGCAGCCAACCGCTCTCCATAATCAGCGGCAATATCACAGGCTTCACGGAAAGTTTGAGCTATTATTTTGCTATTTGCTTCAGGATCCTTGGCCCAGTCAGAAACCCCGGCTGCTGAATCAATCCGCACCACGCCATAATGTCTTACACCCAATTCATTCAGCCGCTTGGCTATGACACAGGATTTCTTAACCATTTCCACAAATGTCTTTCGCTGTTCTGCACTTCCCATTGCCGAACCCGCCCAAATGGGAGCCACAAGGGAGCCGATATTGAGATTAAATTTGGAAACTTTATCTGCCAGCTTTTTGATGTCATCATCTGACATATCTATGTTGAGATGGGGATCCAGTAAACCGATATCTATACCATCAAATTTCACCCCGTCTACTTCGGCAGCAGCGGTCATTTCCAATAAAGTATCGAAAGGAATGACAGGTTCTGAATCGGGACCTTTACCTACTATTCCTGGCCAGGTCGCGTTATGGATTTTAGGATAATTGTTTTGTGACATGGTTATTTTGGTTATTTGTTAAATGAGTTATTCGGTATTAGTTGATTTAGTTTTTCATTAATTGGTGAAGGGACTATTTTTTGATATTGGGATATTAAGATATTTGATATTGTTGCTGAAATTGACCTTAAATCCCAAGGACTGCAAAACGCATTGTCTCTTGGTTCTTGTCTCTTGTTTCTAACCTCTAATATCTCGCATCTAAATTCTCGTCTCTATCATTCTACTTTCAAATCCGGATTATTGGGGCCAAAGTGCTTGAGCATCACAATAGGATCTGTTTTGGAAGGATTACTGATCTTTACTCCGGCTTTGGCTGCACTTTCAGAAACAAAGTATTCATCATGGGTGAGTTGCCCATAACGGATCAAAGCGGGGGTTTCCAGGTCCCACACACCCATTTTGCCATGTCCCTGCATCATGATCATTCCATAGGCAGCATTGTCTGTAATAGTGACAGTTTGTCCTGGCAAGATCGTAAGCTCTTTTGCACTGTAATCATGGGAGCGGTAACAGATCCATTTTTCTACAAAACCTTGGGACTCCATCCAATCCTGTTCAAAGACGGGTTTGGGAAGCATGAAGTGGTTATCAAGGATATTTGGATTGGTATTCAGTTCCCAATCGATGACTTCCACCAATAGGTCATAATCGCCAATTCTATCTTTAGGGGTGCCGTTCCAAAGCAATTCTTCGGGAATAATGGCCTCATTGACCAGAGATTGGTACATGGCGAAAATATCTGAGGCCTTCTGCGGTTCATAGGTGCAAAGGCTTCCGGGAGCATGAAGCATGCCTGGAGGTACATCCCATCCTGTACCTGGTTCCAGTTTAAAGGCCTGCGAATAATTGGTGATCTTATTATCACCTTTATTGAAATTCATGAGGCACTCTTTGATCTGTGCTTTGGTGGTTCCGGGAGCAATGCCAAAAAAGGTATAAGGAAAATCTCCCCCATGGTTATTGAGCTGGGGAGGAAAGTAGTACGCTTCTGGTTTACCCTTCTGACCTGTCATGGCAGCATATTCATCGTTATGGTGAATATGATGGGGTAGGGGCCCCATATTGTCAAAGAATTTGGAATACATGGGCCAACTTTTGTGTTCATCCCAGATTCTTTCTCCTATGATATCCCCTTTCAGTTCATCAATGGCATCTTTCAGCAAAAACAGCTTTTCTTCTGCACCATCCTGAAAAACGATATGGCTCAAGCCTTCATTTTTTCCGGTCAATGGTCCATTTTGTGCGGGTGTGGTGGAGGAAAGCCATCTTTCATCGATACCTCCTCTGACACCACCCAAAACATAGTAATCATCAGGATGTAATTTTATCCTTCTGCCAGGTACACAAAATGATCTGGGTACCCAGGTCGGTGTCAATCGGAGGATTCCCTCTCCTTGTTCCAATGCTTTTTTAGCCAAACTCATGATAATGCGGGTTATTTTGGTTTAAGGTTTATTGATGTTTATTAAATTTTCCAGTTCATCTTCTTTGGTGATGACCTTTAATTCAAGATCGTAGTTTCTTTTTTCTCCGGGGGCCAACTCGATCAAAGTACCTTCGTTTCTGGCTTTTGCCTGTCCAATAGGAGGGTTGGTTGCTGGTTCCAATGCGGTTACATATTCCCCTTTGCCCCAATGCTGCCAATTGATTAGCCATGGTAATTGAAGGGTATTGAACTTTATTGACAATCCAAGACCCAACTTCTCGTTGACAAAACCACAAATGGTTGTGCCATTTTCCTCCGCTTGAGGAGTGATAAAAGCAACATCTTCTCCAAATCCTGCATGCGCTTCCATAGGCTCAGGACATTTTTTAAAATTGTTGGTTCCATTGAAAATCCTGTTAGATGGATTCTTATCCATGGATTCCCATTGTCCTTTCCAAATGATGTCTGTTCCTTGATCAATCAAAGGGTAGCCACAATTGATGTGGTACAATAGCATATGCGGAGCAGGAGTATTGCCAAGATTGGTGATCTCGTCATGAATTTTTAAGTAGCTCTCCCCAAGTACACTGGAAATGGTTCTTTTTAACTCCAATTGAGGACCAAAAGTGGTCATCTCCCGAACAACTCCTGTGACGCCCATATGGAGATCTCCATTTCTTAAATCGGGTTGCTTTACTGAAATAAGTTCCGCAGCAATATTGCTGTAATTTCCATGGAGTCCTCTAGTTCCATATTGGTCAGATTCCGGACCTCCCGTATGGGAAAGACCACAAGTTGTAAGAAGCCCACCGGCAAATGTTCTAAGCCAATCAATTCCTTGGTTGGAAAAGGGTTGGGGCTGCACCACTCCTGCATGACTGATCCAAGCCAAGCTATTGGCGTTGAAAAAAGCATCAGCAATGTCCATACCGCGGTCCAGAACGATTTTGTACCTCAAGCCGCCTCCTGTATTCACCCAGGCAATTCTAACTCCTTTACCAAGTCCATTATCCAAAACAGATGTCTCGATTCCACCCAATTGAGCAGGATTGGAGATTTTGTTCTTAGAATGATGAATCAAAGGATTTAAAGTGTTGCCCATTTTAATTTTCCTTTAGGTAAATATTTTTGAAGGCAACTTGCATAGGTGGACCCACATGAACCTGCAATCCTAAATGTCCTTTAAAACTTCTGTTCATAGGGTCTTCATCCTCCACTTCACTCATCAAGATCCCATTGACGTAATGTTGAAGAAGATTGCCTTTGATGACCAAATGCATGTGATTCCAATCCTCAGCCTTAATTAGATTTTTCAAAGAATCCTTATCTCCCAGTTCTTCGATCAGTTCAAGACCACGCCAGGCATTTCTTTCTACAAAATCCCGGATTTCGCCAGGAGGATCCTGTGGATTGATTTTGGTTTTCTGCCCCCTATAAGCCAAGGTAGTCCTTTTTCGCTCTTCATAATTCTGGCCTGTGTAGGTGTTTTTCCCATCTATGTCTGCCTGATAGCCTCTTAGCGCAAAAGGGATCTCCTCCAACCTGTCACTTCTGTAATTGATCCCCGAATTACCATCTTCAGAGATTTTGAAATCAACTTTTAATTCAAAATCAGCAGGTTCACCACCAGTCCAAATCAGGAAGGTATTGGTTTTTAAGTCAGTTTCAGGAGTCAGTTCACCGATAAGCAATCCATCCTCAACCCTCCAAATATCAGGGTCACCTTCCCAGCCATCCATATTTTCGCCAAAAAAAATGGATACAAAGCCATCATCAGCTTCCTGACTTGTATCAGAAGTTTTCTCTTGGCTACAAGCAGTCAAGCTGATTATAACCAGAATGCATAAATATTTTAAATTGCTAAAATCTTTCATTTGCTGTTTTTTAAGGATCCAATTCAAATCACTCTCTGTAGACTTCGTGGTTTGGATTTCCACCCGAAATCAAATAAGCCATCAAATCCTTTAATTCCTCTTCATTCAGCCGGTTAATCAATCCTGGCATCATGACAGAAATGTCGGATAGTTTTTTACTGTTCACTTCTTTCTTTGGAATCTCCCGTAAATTCTGGGGATCAAATGGGTTTTGTGAGATATAGTATTTGTCTTTATCCTCATTGGTCAATTTGCCCAAAATAGAGCTGCCATCACGCATATAGAAAATGGTAGCCGCATACTGATCGCTGATTACTGCATTGGGATTGATGGTGGATTCCAAAATATCCTTTGGAGAAAAGCGGGTGCCCAGTTGGGTCAGATCAGGGCCTACCACTCCACCTTCTCCTTGCATGGTATGGCAGGATTGACACAAAGTGGCTGCATACATGGCTTTGCCCTTTACCAAGTCTCTACCTTTCAGATCATCCATAAGGGCTAAAGCCTCATCCACTTTCCAATTGCGGCCTGGACCTTGGGGCTGAATGTCCGAAACTGCAAGATCATTGCCGCTGCCCGTAAGCAGAGAAGCCCCAGACATCTCATTGTATTGATCAAATTCAGTAGGGTTGACCTTATTCAACGCCATTTTTCTGGCCCTGTCAATGAAGCCCACATAGCTTCTGCCTCCTTTGTATTGAAAGGCATCATGAATCCAAGTGAAATATGCCTCTCTCAATTCTGGTGTCCAACCCACTTTTGCACCACCTAGTACAGTAGCGTAGTACGTTTGTTGTGCAGGTGGTACATTGGCCAACATATCTGCAATATCGAGACCGTATTGTGGATTTCTTAAGATCAGATCAGAGGAAGAAGTAAAAGTTTTTTGGTAATCCGAGTCGTCCTTTGCTAGCCTGAGTTGGGCTACGATCTTTTCCACAGCTTCAGTATCTTCTATATGCACCAATACTTTGCTTAGTGACCTGTCAAGGTTATTATTTCCTGAGGGGAAACGGGGATTCAGCATTTCGGCCAATTGTTCTTTCATTGCAGGGGAAGGCATGCCCTGTCTGAATAGACTCAATTCAACAACCCTTACCAGATGAAGTTGATCGGATGGAGGTAACTGCCTGAAATCTACAGCAGCAAGAGCTTCCAATATCCTCGGCTGAAGATTTTTATCTCCCAGTCGGACAAGGGCTATCATGGATTGAATCAGCGCTTTCGGTTCTTTTTCATTCAATGCTTTTTCCTTCCATTCGTTGACAGGTTGGTGTTCTATGGCGATTCGTGCTGCGTATTGAATAAACCTGTCCTCATCTTTGAGGTAAGGCCATGCAGCTTCCACTGCACCTGCCTTTGGCCCACCACTGTGAAAGGCTTCCAACATCCTCCTGGTTTGGTGTGCTTCAGGCAAGTTGATAGCTGTTTTACCCTTTTCTGAATCATCTGTTTTTCCTGCATAATAGACCCTGTACACATCTGATTCCAATCTCCTTCCACCTGTCATAAAATACATGGCGCCATCCGGTCCAATGGCTCCATCAGTGAGAGGAAGAGGTGATCCGGAAATGAATTCCTCTGCAGTAGCGGTATAAGTAGCGCCTGAAGGATCTAAAAATACAGCGTATATGATACCGAAGCTCCAGTCAAAAGCAAAGAGCGCTTTCCTGTATTTTTCAGGAAAATTAGAACCTGTCCCAAACATTACATTGGTAGGGGATCCTTGGCCAATATTCAAAATAGCAGGCAAATTATCCGGATATTCCGGGGACCACTTATGGTTTCCCGTTCTCCATCCAAATTCACTGCCACTGGTGACATGGCAAATACGGGTCGGCCTGTACCAAGGCATGCCAAAATCCCATTCCATATCTGAATCATAGGTAAATAAATCACCGGCTTCATTGAAAGCGATGTCATAGGCATTTCTGAAACCGGCACTGATCAGTTCCCAGTTTTTTCCTTCTGGATCAATCTTGGCAATCCATCCTCCTGGAGCCATGCGGTTATTGGCATGTCCTCTTGGGTCTTTGATCAAAGGGAAAATATTGTCTTCATCCCATACCCTTGGAAGTCGGTAGGCATCCATTTCAGGCACATCCACATGATTTCCTGCTACCAGATAAATGGATTGTCCATCAGGCGATACAACCATACTGTGTGGGCCATGTTCTCCAGGCTCGCCTTGAAGTGATTTTATCAAAGTGATTTTATCATATTGGTCATCACCATTGCTGTCCTGTAAACGATAAAGTCCAGTACCTTTATCAAAAGCGTCATTGGCATTGTGATTGACCATGACATAAAGGCTGTTAAAGGCATACAATACCCCTTGGGCAAAGCCCATCCCAAGTTTAGTTTCATCTGTACCCACTTTGAGTTTTTCCACCCTAGGAGTGAGATCTTCAGCGCCTATTTCCGGGATTTCAAGCCGATAAATTGCCCCATATTGATCAGTTGCAATCATCCGCCCCTTTTCATCGAAGGTTACGCCTACCCAAGAACCCTGATCATTCTCTCCAGGACTGTAGATATGTTCAGCAACAAAGCCTTCCGGTAATTTTAGCTTGGCTAATTTAGGGTGGAGCGGAGTGTTGTCTTCTTCCTTTTTTCCGCAGGAAAAAACCAAGCCTAAGGTCAAAAGGATGGTAATTGATTTTAAAATAGAATTTTTTGTGTACATAGGATATGCTTGTCTGGGTATTTTTTAGGTGAGTTTTTATGTGTTCAGAAGCTCAAACTCCACTTTTCCATGCCCATCTGGGGTGGTGTAAAAGGGTCTTTTTTCAATCATGTAATGGGTATCCGGAGGGATGCCTAAGGCATGGTAAATGGTCTGGTGGATGCTGTCAATTTTGATCGGTTTTTCTATCGTTTTGCAAGGTCTTTCATCTGCGGTTTTGCCATAAACATGACCTCTTTTTATACCTCCGCCAAACATTAGGATGGAACAGCCATCAGTAAAATGTCGGTGCATGCCATAATTCTTCATGTCTTCGATGATTTCAGGGACATCTACCTGATCCAGCACCTTCAAATCCGGACGACCTTCGGTCAACATGTCCCTGCTAAATTCACTGGCTACTATCACTAAGGTTCTTTCCAATCTTCCACTTTCATCCAAGTCCTTAATCAACTGGGCTATGGGAGCATCGATTAATTTTTTCATGTCTTTGAGACGGGTATGGCCATTGTCATGGGTATCCCAACCAAAAAATGGCTCATATTCTGTTGTGACGCTGATGAACCTCGCTCCTTGGTCAACCAGCCTTTTGGCCAAAAGGCAGCCCAACCCAAATTTTCCTGTATTGTAGGTGTCGTAGTTTTCTTTAGGCTCTTGGCTCAGGTCAAAGGCTTTGGCTTCAGGTGAGTTGAGGAGTATATACGCTTGCTCCATGGATCTCTTCAGCGATTCTTTCTGGTAATCACTTCCTAATTCACCCATAGGACTTTCACTGATCAGGTTTTGATACAGCTGGTTCCTTGCTTCAAATCGCTTGAGAGACATACCGACCGGAGGACGCACACTTTCAAGACCGGAAGTAGGATCCGGTATCAGAAAAGGCCCAAATTCAGATCCCAGGAAACCTGCGCTGTGAAAAGCTTTCAGCTCTTCCCCTTCTCCAACTGTAAACCTTTGGCCGATATTGATAAAGGGGGGGATGACTGGGTTTAAAGGACCTAATTCTTTGGCTATCCAAGACCCAATATGCGGTACCACAACAGATTGAGGTGGTTCATAGCATGTATGCCAGTGGTATTGGTGTCTGGTATGCAGGATATGACCTAAATCTGCAGCCACATAAGACCTGATCAAGGTGCCACGGTCTATGATTTTCCCTATAGATTCCAATCCTTCTGAAAAATGGATGCCATCCAAGGCAGTGGGGAATGATGGAAATGTACTGAGGACTTCACTGGAATGCATCCCTTTGCGGAATTCAGTATGTTTTTTAGGATCAAAGGTTTCCGTATGTGCCATGCCGCCTGCCATAAAAAGCAGGATGACGGTATCAGCAGTTGAGGAGATGGCAGGGTTGGATTGACAGGATGATAGCAAACCTGAAAGAGGAGCTCCCATGGCCATGGTAGCCACAGCGGCAGCGCTGGTTTTTTTTAAAAAATCTCTCCTTTTCAGTTGCTCGTTCATTTTGATCAATGCTTTTGATTTTTCAATTAGTAAATTATCTGAAATTCAGGAAGTAACATTACCGCCCAAAAAAAATCCTGGATTTGCTCAGCTTTTGGCTGATCACCCAAGGCATCTTTTGCGATTTTCAATTCCTTTTGGCTAGGTTTTCTAAGTAGAACTTTCTGGTAAAATTGTTCCGAAATCAATTCGGCTGTATGGAATTGCTCCCTCCATGAGACAGCTCCTTTTTCAAGAACCTCATAAAGCCTTTCTCCATTGGTCAGTTCCAATGCCTGTAAAAGGCTGGCCTGGGAATCTCTTGAGGTGGTTACGATCTCTCTATTGGGTCTGCCTAATGCGGTAAGGAAACTGTTGTTTGCCACCAGAGAGGCCCTCACAAATGCTGGGACTGAGGCTTCATTTTTCGCCAATTGGAAAGGATTGTACTTAATCTCCTGTTCATCAAATAGTGGGTGAATGATTTGGCTTACCGCATCAGAAAACTGCTCTGCTGTCATTCTCCTTCTTGCCATGCCGGTGAAGACATAATCTTCATCTTGAAGTAAACCGGCACTTTCTATTCCAGAGGAAGCAGATTGGTAGATTTTGGAGGTGGCGACCCGGTAGATTAATTCTTTCAGGTCATAACCTGTGTCTACAAATTCAGTTGCCAACCAATCCAATAAATCCTGGCTCCAAGGCATATTATCCATTTCATCTACAGGCTCTACCAATCCTCTTCCCATGAGTTGCTTCCATATCCTGTTGACAATGGTCCTGTACATTCTGCCATTGGCCGGCTGGACAAGGTGTTCTGACAGCTGTCTGAGTTTTTCAGCTTTGGTGGCTAAACTGTCGATTTCCCCCAGTTCTTCCCAAAGTATTTTGGTGGAGGCCATTTTTCCGGTAGGCTGTTCACAGCGGCTTACCTCCAAAGTGGTGTCTGCAAAAATATTAGCGAAGGCATAGGCCTGGTCGAGCTTCCAGTCCGAGATAAAGCTGTCATGACAAGAGGCACATTTGAGGTTAAGCCCCAAAATTACCTGACCCACATTTTGTGCGGCCTGCATTTCTGTTCTTTGACTGGCATTGACAGTACCGCGCCATCGGATGCCTTCTATAAAACCTTTGGATTTTTCATCCGGATTGAGCAATTCCTTGATAAAAACGTCATAGGGTTTGTTGTTCAGAAGAGACTGGTACAACCAATCTGTAATGTTGTATCTTCCATTGGTAATGTAGCCTGTGCCGGTATAATCATTCCTTAAGTGGTCATTCCAAAAAGTCAGCCAATGCATGGCAAAATCATCGTTTCTGTTGAGTAATTCCTCGACCAAAATGGATCTCTTGTCAGTTCTTGGGTCTTTTGAGAAAGCTTCCAAATCTTCCGGACTTGGGAGGAGTCCAATAAGATCAAGGTACACTCTTCTCAAAAATGTTTTATCATCAATGCCTTGGGGCCATTGTATGTTTTTCTCCTGAAAATAGTCATTCACAAATAAATCAACCGGATTGATTAAACCGCTGACTGATTTTGGAAGGGGAGGTCTCCTAGGGGCCAGGTCAGCTACCCTATATATGCTTGGTTGAGTAGCATTATCCGGCCAAGGGGCTCCCTTTTCCACCCAAAGTGTCAGCAGCGCAATTTCTTCCTTACTTAAAATGCTGCCTTTGGCAGGCATTACGTCTTTGTGGTTTTTGGGCAGTTTAATTCTTCTGATCAGCTCACTTTGTTGTGGGACTCCTGCCACGACGACTGCTCCGGATTCTCCTCCTTTAAATACATGCTCTTTGGTGTCCAATCTCAAATCTCCTTCGATCTTAGCGCCACTATGGCATTTGTAGCAATTATGAGCCAGAATGGTTCTTACTTCACCAATTAATTTCAGTTCTGCATCGGTGGAAAGCGTGGCCCCTTCTGATTGGTAATGGGCAAGATCAAATTGGTTGGGTTGGTAGGGAGCATTGCCTTTGCCCCAAGGCAAGGTACTACTTAGGAAATCTTCTCCATGGGTCAAAGAAGCTCCAAAATGACCTGTGAGGATGATGCCTAGCGTTGTCACGAAAAGTGTTGCCCTGAAGAACTTTATATTTTTTGTCCGTTTTTTTATCTCAATCTGAGTCAAAAACCATAGTAAAACCAAGCCTATCGTAGCTGTTACAAACCCTGAGCGTTGGTGTTGATCCAGTAAATCACCAGTGATATTTTCATTTTCAGCTAGCTGCCATCCGAAAAATGCGGCGATTATTGCTGAAAAAATGCCTCCAAGTAGGATGGCATTGATCCCTGGTCGTAGTTTGGATTGGTACTTCCCTATGGTAAAAAGTTCCAGAATAGCAGCAAAAACCAGTAGGGCTATAGGAAAGTGAACTACGAGCGGATGAAGCCTACCGAGGAATTGCCAAAGCCAGAAATTTTCTACTATCATGGGTTATTAAGGGCAATTTGTTTATTAAAAGGAGTCAAGAATCTTAACAAATAAGTTCTAAATTTTTGCATAAAAAACTATCCTGTACACACCTGTATACTGTTGATCTCTTTAGATTTTTTTAATTAAAACCTGGATTCCTTGCAACACTTGTTTTGACCCTTTGCCAATATTGTTTTTTGGATATCTTGGTAAATACATAAATTCAGAAAAGAAATAATAGCATTCTTAATCAGGATAAGGCAGGATGGATTTTTGGATAATTAAGGAGACTTTTTATCCTTCGATTTTGACTGACCAAAAAATGGTATAAAACTAATTCGTGATCAAAAAAGAATGAGACGCCCCTTATCAACCCATATCAGCAGATTGCTTAAAATCCTTGCGATTATAGTTTTTCTAATCCCTGTTTTTCAATGCAGTCAAAAAGATGGAATTAAGATCCATAAAGGAGACCACATCATTCTCATCGGGAATAATCTCGGTTCGAGAATGATGGATTACGGGCTTTTTGAAACAGAAATGCAAGTCAGGTATCCGGATAGCCTCTTGTATATCCGAAATATGTGCGATGGGGGAAATACACCTGGATTTAGACCTCACTCAGGCAGGGTATCACCATGGGCATTTCCAGGCGCGGAGGATTTTCAGACAGAATTTGCAAATAACTCGAATTCCGAAGGACATTTTGAAACACCGGATGAATGGTTGTACAGGCACGAAGCTGATATCATCTTGGCTTTTTTTGGATACAATGAATCATTTCAAGGGGAAAAGGGTCTGCAAAATTACAAAGCGGAATTAGATGCTTTTATCAAACATACACTCCAACAACCATACAACGGAGATAGCCCTCCCCAATTGGCCATCATTTCTCCCATAGCTTTCGAAGACTTGTCTTCACTTAAAGATTTGCCTGATGGCGTCAAGGAGAACAAAAACCTTGAATTATACACCAAGGCTATGAAAGAGGTGTCAGAAAAGAACAAGGTGCTATTTGTGGATGCATTCCAACCTTCTAAAAAATGGTATTCATCCTCCAAAGAACCTTTGACTATTGATGGTTCCCAACTCAATGAACAAGGGTATCAAAAATTGGCCGTCTTATTGGCTGATCAGGTATTTGGTAAAACCAAAGCTTTGGGGGCAAAAAACAAAGAACTGACCCATGAGATGGTCATGAGAAAGAACTGGATGTGGCATAATGACTATAAAATCCCGAACGGAGTACATGTTTATGGAAGGAGGTACAAGCCATTTGGGCCAGATAATTATCCTGCTGAATTGGAAAAAATCAGGCAGATGACGGCTATCCGTGATGAGGCCATCTGGAAGGCAGCAAAAGGGGAAAGAATGGATATTGAAGTGGCTGACAAAAACACCATAGAATTACCACCTGTTGAGACCAATTACAATCCACAGCAAAACGGGAATCTGACTTACCTGTATGGACAAGATGCCTTGGACCAGCTGACCGTACCAGAAGGATACAAAATAGAGCTTTTTGCTTCAGAAGTTGAGTTCCCGGATTTGGCCAATCCTGTACAGATGAGTTTTGACAATAAAGGTAGATTATGGGTTGCCACCTGTCCCAGTTATCCGCATTACAAACCGGGTAATGAAAAACCAAATGATAAAATTATCATTCTAGAAGATACCAATGGAGATGGCAAGGCCGATAAGCAAATTGTTTTTGCAGATGGGCTGCATCTTCCCATGGGTTTTGAGATTGCGCCGGAGGGAGTATATGTTTCACAGGGTACCCATTTAAAGATTCTCATTGATACCGATGGAGATGATCGAGCGGACAAGATTGAAATTTTGCTCAGTGGTTTTGATGACCATGATACCCACCATGTGATTTCTGCATTTACTGCTGATCCTTCGGGTGCGATTTATATGGGAGAGGGAGTATTTTTGCATTCTAATGTGGAGACTTCCTATGGGCCTTTGAGAGCGACTAATGGAGGGTTTTTCAGGTACAATCCTTTAAGACACCACTTAGAGAGAACCGCGCAGTTGTCTATCCCTAATCCTTGGGGAATAGCTTTTGATGAATGGGGGCAGAACTTTTTTGCTGAAACTTCAGGACCGGATGTGATGTGGATGATGCCAGGAACTGTTTTACCAAGGTATGGAGAGGCTACCCACAGATCTTATAATTTGATTGAAGATGCCCACAGGGTAAGGCCTACATCAGGACTGGAGTTTGTGTCCAGCAGGCACTTTCCCGATGAAGTACAGGGAGATCTTTTGATCAATAATACTATCGGGTTTTTAGGTATGAAGCAACATGCGATTGAAGATGATGGAACGGGCTTTAAGACTCGGCATAGGTTGGATCTGGTGAAAGGAAGTGATAGAAATTTCCGTCCTGTCGATATGGAATTTGCTCCTGATGGCTCACTTTATTTTATCGATTGGCACAATGTGCTGATAGGGCACATGCAGCACAACGCCAGAGACCCTTTGAGAGACCATGTTCACGGAAGGATTTACAGGATTACCTATCCTTCCAGACCATTGGTAACACCTGCCAAGGTGGATGGTGCAACGATTTCTGAATTATTGGATAACCTAAAGCTGCCTGAGTTCAGGACACGCTATAGAACAAGAAGAGAACTGAGGGGAAGGGATACCGATCAAGTTGCCTTGGATATAAAAAAATGGACTGCCGGACTTGATAAAAATGATTCCAAGTACGAGCATTTCCTGACAGAAGCGCTATGGGTGACTTGGGGAATAAATAAAGTAGACCAAGAGTTGTTAAGGCAATTGTTAAAAGCCAAAGATTACCGGGCAAGGGCAGCAGCAGTAAGGGTATTGAGGTATATGGGACACCAAGTGAAAGATCAGGACAAATTATTATTGGAGGCAGTAAAGGATGAGCATGGAAGGGTGAGGTTGGAGGCTATCACAGCTGCTTCATGGCTTCCCATAGAAAAGGGACTTCCTATTTTGGCCGAAGCTGAGAAAATGCCTTTGGACAATTGGATGGTACATGCTCATGAGGCAGCTGTAGCCCATATCAATGGGATTTCAGTCAGAGAAAAGAAGGAAGAAGATATCAAATCGAACCTGAAAGGGGGAGATTTGGAGTTGTATCTCATTGGGAAGGAAATTTACAACAGGGATGGTTTTTGTGCCACCTGCCATCAACCTGACGGAAGGGGATTGTCCGCTTCTTTGTTTCCACCTCTAGTTGGCACCAATTGGGTTTTGGGGAGTGAGGAGCGCTTGATCAAACTGGTCCTTAAAGGGTTGATGGGGCCTATAGAAGTGTTGGGAAGAGAATATCCAGGACAGGTACCTATGACTCCCTATGAGGGTATGCTCAATGACAATGAAATAGCTGCCGTATTGACTTATGTAAGGAATTCTTTTGGGAACCAAGCCTCACCGATTCGACCTGAAAAAGTGAAAGAAGTCAGGACTTCTGTTGCCGATAGAAAAGGGTTCTATTCACCCGCAGAGTTGCTAAAGGAACATCCGATGGAAAAATAATGGTGATATATGCTTTGCGATATAAATACATATATGCCTTCGTCGATATAAGGATCAACATCATGAAATGAGGAAAAGCCATGAAAAAAACTATAGTAACATCTTTTATCCTTTGCCTACTAACATGGGCAGCTGTGGCACAGACTCAGGACCATCAAAAGCTTTTGGATCTTGATCTTGGCTGGGAAAAGGCCCTTTTGGAATCTGATGTAGGATTTTTGGATAATCTACTGGCTGACGATTTTATCTGGGTCCACAACCATGCCAGCCTCATTGATGGAAAAGAAGCTGTAGTCTCAAGGGCAAAGCGCATTCGGGAAGGACAGGTTGACAATACCAAAGGAAGGGTTTCGCGGGATCAGACTGTTTTGATTTTGGGAAATACAGGCGTGGTAAGTGGATTTACAATGGTAGATAGAGGTCCCAGTCCTGTGACATACCATTTCATGAGGACTTATGCTAAAGTGGATGGTAAATACTTGCTTCTGGCTAACCATACCATGGAGGTGCCAAATGAAGAGTTAAAATGAAAAATCTATCCCTTTTATCATTGAGCACTTGCTGATAAAGGGGTTTTAGATTTAATCCTATTTTGAAAGACGAAGTGAAAAGACGGCCAAAAAGTTTTAGCAAAAAAACTAAGATAAAAAATGAAAAACCTACCATTCAAATTCGGCGCTGAGGTTTATACCTGGTATATGAACAGTGACGGAGAAACATACAATAACCAATTGGGTCACATGATCGAAATCATTTCCAAAGCAGGCTTTACAGGAATACAGCCCATTTTTTCGTGGATGGGGAAACTTTCTGATCCGGTTTTGTTGGAAGAAAAACTTAAAGAGCAAGGTATTGAATTGGCAGCAGTTGCATTGGCATTAGAATGGAACGGAGCAGGGGAAACTGTTGAAGAAAAGAAGGTAGCAGACAATGCAATAGAGCTTTTGAGAAGATTTCCCGGTTCGGTTCTTTGTACCGTTCAAATTCCCACAGGACGTCATGAGCTTATTCAAAGAAGAAAAAGTCTTACAGATATAGTAAACACAGTTTCCCGACGGGCAAAGGAAAAAGGCGTGGAAAGCAGTTTTCATCCCAATTCACCGCATATATCCATCACCAGAACTGAAGAAGATTATCAAGTAATTTTGGAAGGCTTGGACCTTTCCGTCACTGGTTGGTGTCCAGATGTGGGGCACATCATCAATGGAGGCATGGATCCTCTTGCCAAAATGAAGGAATATCAATCTATCATCAATCATGTGCATTACAAAGATTGGGATGGAAAGCCAGAGTTTGCTTTGATGGGAAATGGTAAGGTGGATTTACTTGGAATTACACAATGGCTCAAAGATATTGGCTATGCTGGCTGGATAATCTGCGAGGATGAAGGTAAGGAAGCCTTAGAAGACCCGGATTTTGTTACGCTACATGATGGGAAGTGGATAAATGAGGTTTTGGTGCCGGGGCTGGTTTAGAAGCGAGAGACGAGAAAGCTAGAAAAGCAACAAGAAACAAGACATAGGTTTATCAGCGTTATCCTCAATCATATTTCTGAAATTGAAGGTAAAAAAATAGAAAAACATGCCAACAATAAATACTAACGGAATCAACATCTACTTTGAAGAAAGAGGTTCTGGAGAACCTTTACTTCTCATTATGGGAATCACTGCCCCAGGATCAATCTGGGAAAAGCATGTAGACCAATGGGCAAAAGCCTTTCGCTGTATATTGGTAGACAACAGGGGGGTAGGGAAATCTGACAAACCTTTAGGTCCATATTCTTCTCTGCAGATGGCGCAGGATTGTATTGGAGTTTTGGATTATTTGGGTCTTGATAAAATAAAAATAGTAGGCGTTTCCATGGGAAGTATTATTGCGCAACAGATGGCAATTCATTTCCCGACAAGGGTTAAGGCTTTGGTGCTCATGTGTCCTTGGGCCCGATGTGACAATGCAGCAAAAGCTGTTTTTCAACACATAAAAGATTGCAAGGCTAAGTTGAAACCTGAGGAATTCAGTCTTTACATTCAGTTGTTGATTTTTTCCAAACGCTCTTGGGATAATGATGAACTCTATTCTGGACTATTGGAAGATCGTAAAAATGCAGCTTTAGAGCCTAACCCACAGCCTTTAACTGGTTTGGAAGCTCAAGCGGATGCCTGTATAGATCATTCTGTATTAAATGAATTAAATGAGATTGCCTGCCCTACTTTTGTTTTAGGAGGAGAGGAAGATGGCTTTACGCCTCAATGGATGACCAAGGAAGTTGCTGCAGCAATTCCAAAATCCAAATTACATATCTACCCGAAAAGTGGCCATGCTTTTCATTGGGAAAATCTGGAGGATTTTAATGAGAGAGTAGGGGATTGGTTGGAAAGTCAGCCTTGATAATGTTTTGAATTTAAAGACCATGCTTTTCTCCCATTTCCTTTATAAACTTATATCCATTTTCCGCCATCTCCCATGGTTCTGAAAATTCTCTCCAAACACCAATAGAATTGGCAAAGTCCGGGTCATTTCTGGTGAAACCTTCGATGGTCAGCCAGCCTTTGTATTGGATTTCTGCCAAAGCCGCGAAAGTTTCATCCCATGGTACATGTCCTGAACCAGGCGTACCACGATCATTTTCGCTGATGTGAAAATGCGCCAACCGTGGACCTATACTTCTGATCGCATCACCTAACTTTTTTTCCTCCATGTTGGCATGATGGGTATCAAACATCGCCTTGACATTAGAATGGTTGACGATTTTCAATAAGTTTGAAAGTTGCTCCATAGTATTGCAGAGGTAGCATTCAAATCGGTTCAGGGCTTCAGGTGTCAGAAGAATTCCGGCCTGTGCCGCATAATCTCCTGCTTGGTGGAGGATTTCAGCACTTCTGGCATATTCGATTTCTTGAGGAGCAGCTTTAGAAAAAGTGGCAAAGGCGGAATGAATGGGGCCACACAAGACCTGCGAACCCAGATCATGTGACCTGTCTATGATCCATTTGATCTTTTCAAGGCCATTTTGGCGGACAGCCTTTTCAGGGCTGATGAGATTCTCTTCCGGACTAAGAACAGAAACGGTGGTGACTTCCAAGCCAATCTCCTTACAATAATTGCCTATGTTTTTATAGGCGGCATTATCAGGTGAACCCACAAAAAACTCTGCTCCGTCATATCCGATATTTTTTAGCCTGTCCAGAATGGGTTTGAGCTCATCTGACATGTTTGCTGACCAGGCCAAGACATTGAATCCGATTTTGTTCATGGTTAAGGGATTTTTTAATTGTTAATTTCTAATTCTTAATTTTACATTCTTCATTTAAAATCCTCCACTTTCATTCCTTTCCTGAAAGTTCCAAATCCAAACATGGATGGTTCGTATTCCCCAACAATAGAGACCTCCATATCTTCTGTAATTTTATCTGGCATATCCAAAGCCCAAAAAGCAGCATTTACGATTAACCTCCTGAGGTCATCACTTATCAGATCAACAGAGGCCCCCATAGTGGTGGTAAATACTTTTCCTTTTTTGCCGCCTTCTACCTGGTAATCCTTTGTCCAAGCCATAGGCATGATTGATTTTTCCCAATTGATGGGGGATTCAGGTGTCATGCCTGAGGTTGGCACGCCATAGACTAAGACTTCTGCTTCTTTTTGTAAGTTCTTAACCGTGTAGACATCTGATGCTACCCATATATCATTCACGCCTATCAGGATAGGGTGGTTCTCTTGCTGGGCAATACCATCAATTAGCGCTCTTGCTCCCTCTGTACCGTGGTCACCATGATGCGCCACCCAGGTTTCTCCCAGGATTTTCTGACCAAAACCACCTTCCCAGCCCGATTCCTTACTCATCCAATGGTATTTGGCAAAAGGACTGTTTTTGTTTTTTTCATAATGGAAAGCATGCGTGGCTGTCCGCATACCAATAATGGGTTTTCCGGCCAAGAGGTAATTGTGGAATTGCTGGGTTTGCTCATCGGGTAACTCCCTGAACCTGGTGAGCAAAATCATCAAATCGGCTGATTCCAAATGATCCAGACCGGGGATATTATTTTGGTAAGAGGGGACGATGTGACCTGTTTCCGGCTCGATGGGAAAAAGTACAGTGCAGGTAAAGCCATAATGGCGGGCCAATAACTTGCCCAACATAGGCATGGCTTCTTCTGAGCGATATTCATCATCTCCACTGATCAGTACAATATGTTTTCCTTTTCCAGGTCCTTCGGTTCCTTCAAATTGCAGCCAGGACTTTCCTTCCTGTGCCTTACAGGCGATTCCCAATAGCATAAATAAGGTGAGGAGAATCAGTGATTGATTCTTAGAGGGTGTGATAGCGTTCAGATGGAGCATGACTTGTGTTTGGAATAAACTTTAAATTATTTTTAAAAGCCTTATAAAAAAAGTTTTGCAACATTATTTTAACACAAATCTATCTTCCCAGATCTGAAAAGCCTGTCCAGCAGCGGGAGCAGGGGTAATCAGTTGTGTGAATATGGAAGATATTTGATATGTGTACATTTCAAGCAAAACCTATGGCTTAATCCACAAAACACAATTTACAGGACATCACATGACACAAATACCCATAGGATTTTTGTATTTTTCAAAATGAACCCAAAACCTACCTATGGAAAAAGCCATTGCTTCTGAACAGCCTGTTCCCGCTGGCGAATTTGAAAGGCAGCCTGTTCCCCGCTCCCAATTTAAAAGCTGGAAAAAATTCCTCGGCATGTATGCCGGAGAACATGCGGCAGGGACAGAATTTGTCATAGGTCCTTTGTTTTTGACGGCAGGAGTATCGGCTTTTGATTTGATTATAGGTTTGCTTTTGGGAAATTTTCTGGCAGTCTTGACTTGGAGGTACATCACCACACCTATAGCCACAGCGGAGCGTTTGACACTTTATTACAAATTGGAAAAAGTAGCTGGCAAAGGATTGGTAAAGGGGTATAATCTTGCCAATGGCTTGCTTTTTTGCTTTTTGGCAGGCGCCATGATTACCGTCTCGGCCACGGCTGTAGGAATTCCCTTTGACATGCCAATGCCGGCATTGACCGATACCATTCCGAGTAGCCTTTCCTGGATTTTGGTGGTATTGGGGGTTGGAACAGTCATTTCAATAGTGGCTGCCAAAGGGTATGATACCGTTGCAAAATTCTCCAACTGGGCGGCTCCTTTTATGATTGTGGTATTTTTGATCGCCGGAATATTGGCAGCTAAAAGATTGGGGGTGGAAAGCTTGACAGACCTTTGGGCAGTATGGGGAGAGGGATCGGAGCCATTTCCGGGACAGATCAAATTTACCTTTTGGCATGTTTTGTTCTTTGCATGGTTTTGCAATGCAGCCATGCACTTGGGGATGTCCGATATGACCGTACTTCGCTATGCGGATAAAAACTCGGTGGGCTGGACGACAGCAGGGGGAATGTATGTGGGCCATTTTATGGCTTGGATATCGGCTTGCCTGATGTTTGCACTGTACCTCAAAGGCCCCGAGGCGGCAGCAATCTTTGCAAGAGGGGATGTGCCCTCTGTATCCCCAGGCCCATTGGCGTATGAGGTCGTGGGATTGGCAGGCTTGCTTTGTGTGTTGGTAGCCGGATGGACCACTGCAAACCCGACTATTTACAGGGCAGGTTTGGCCTTTCAGGCGATTTTCCCGAAAAGTTCAACAGTAAAAGTCACCTTGTTTACTGGAGGTATAGCTACCATAGCGGGATTGTTTCCTGCCTTTGCCATGAAGTTGCTGGATTTTGTGGCGGTCTATGGTTTCATCTTAGCACCAATAGGAGCAGTGATTTTCTTCGAATATTATTTTACAGAAAAAATGGGTTTAAAGAAAGATTATGCCACTCACAAAGGAATTCATTTTAACTGGACTGTATTGGCTGCCTGGCTGATCAGCATGGCAGTTTTTTATGGTTTATCTGTTTATTTTCAGGTATTCCTTTCATTTTTCACCCTGCCTGCTTGGATAGCCTGTGGTGTTTTGTTCTTGTTGTTCAGTAAATTCTTCCAGAAAAAATGAAAGGGCTATTGTTTCTTCTATTTTACATCCGCCCCCAATGATGTACCTGTTTTTCTCAAATCTGTTCCGGTTATCAGAATTGTCCAAATAAACCCTCTCAACTAATCCAGGCAAAACGAATGTCCAACTTCTCTTTTACCTGATTAATCAGTAAATTGACTTTATGGAAGAGGAGGAATTGAAAAACAAAGTAAAGGAGCCATTTGCCGAGAATGGGCGATATACTTATGCCGATTACCTGACCTGGCAGATCGATGAAATGGTGGAGCTGATCAAGGGCAAGGTTTTCAGACAGGTGGCTGCACCAAGAAGAATACATCAGGAAATTTCAGGTAAAATATTCAATAGGCTCTATAATTTTTTAGAGGTCAAAAAATGTATGGTTTATTCAGCCCCTTTTGACGTCCGTCTTCCCGTTAAATCGAAAAAGCATGAAGATATTGATACTGTGGTACAGCCGGATATCTGCGTGATATGCGACCCCGAAAAACTGGATGAACTGGGATGTATAGGTGCGCCTGACCTGATTGTGGAGATTCTTTCTCCCGGCAACAATAAGAAAGAACTGCACAATAAATATGAAGTTTATGAAGAATCAGGCGTAAAGGAATATTGGATCATCCATCCCAATGAATGTACCCTGATCGTCAATTCCCTTGTAAATGGTAAATACCAGGCATCTAAAGTTTTCACCCATGGTGACAACGTAGCCTCGCAGGCCGTTGAAGGATTTGTGCTGGATTTGGAAGAAGTGTTTCAGGATATGATTTTATGAATTATTTTTTGACCCCATGTCATATATACCTAGCTTTTTGACACTAAAGGGTATATATGAAGCCAAGCCAACTGGAACAAGTCATCAAAG
>NZ_REBN01000246.1 GCF_007692705.1 Mongoliibacter sp. | reverse complement strand
GTGGAAACCGGAGCTTTAGCGAAGGTCCCGAGAGTGAAGCGATTCGGGATATAGTAGAAATATGGGATGGGTGTCGGGTTGGACTTGAGGTTGGGAGGTAATAAAAAAGTAAGGAAATCAAGTTTTAGGTGGGTAAATGATGCAATCTTGATCAGTCTCCGTATTTTTCACTTTGAAAAATAATATATAAAAGATGAGTAAAAGATACTGTTTGGCCTTAGACCTGCAAAATGATGCTGAAGGGATTGCCGCGTATGAAAAACATCATAAAGAAATCTGGCCAGAAATTGCACAAAGTATTCAAGAAAGTGGCATCCTGTCCATGCAGCTATACAGATGGAAGACAAGACTTTTCATGATAATGGAAACGGAGGATGATTTTTCTTTTGAGAAGAAGGCTGAAATGGATGAAAAAAACCCAAAAGTTCAAGAGTGGGAAAGCCAGATGTGGCAATATCAGAAAGCTTTACCCGGAACCTTACCTGGAGAAAAATGGCAATTGATGGAGTTAATATTTGATTTGGATAGTTAAAATTATTTCACTGATAATCAGTTTTTTATAGCTTTTTAATGCGAAATTAGTTTATTTTAAAAAGTAATGAATTAACTTTAAATAAATGAGTTTGCATCATTGTTGTTAATTTTAAGTAAACCAAAAGTTCTTAAGTCGTGCCTTACAAAGAGAAAGAAATAGAAAAGAAGTATTACTCCATTGGGGAGGTTGCCGCTATTTTTAAGGTAGCCCCTTCACTTATCCGGTATTGGGAGGGAGAATTTGACATCATCAAACCCAAAAAAGATAAGAAAGGTAACAGAAGATTTACAAAGGATGATATAGAGAAGATCAGGTATATTTATCAATTGGTGAAAATCAAAGGGTATACCCTTCAAGGAGCTCAGGAAGTAATTAAGGGCAATCAGGAAAAAGTTTTTGACAAGGTAGCCATGGTTGACCGTTTGCATCAGATCAAGCGTTTTTTAATTGAAATCAGAGATACCATGCATGTCAGCAGCGATCAATGAAGATATACAGTATGAGCTTGCGCTAAATTTTATTCCTAAGATCGGTCCATTGATCTTCAGGAACATCATTGCATATACAGGTTCAGCGCGCAATTTTTTCGAAATGCCCTCAGGAAAGGCTCTAAAAATCCCAAGGGTAAGCAAGGGGCTTTTGTCTCTCAGAAAAAATAAAGATATATTTTTAAGGAATGCAGAAGAAATCATCTGCAATTGTCAGAAAAAAGGAATTACAATTCTCAGTTTTTCTCATAAGGATTTTCCAACTAGACTGAAGTTAATGGACGATTGTCCTATGGTACTTTTTGTTAAAGGGAAAGTTAATTTCAACGTGTCACGCACAGTAGGTATAGTGGGCACCCGAAATGCCAGTGATTATGGCAGGAGCATCACCAAGAAAATTGTAGATGATTTAAGCCCTTACTCTCCATTGATCATCAGCGGATTAGCTTATGGGATAGATATAGAAGCCCACAGGGCAGCTTTATCTAACCAATTGCCTACTGTGGCCATTTTAGGTTCATCAGTAGACCAAATCTATCCTTCTATCCACAAAAACACAGCCCTTGAAATGATGCAGGAAGGTGGTTTGGCTGGTGAATACCCACCCGGAACAGTGATGCACCCCAGTAATTTCCCAAAAAGAAACAGAATTATTGCAGGCCTTTCTGATGCATTGATAGTAGTGGAAGCTGCCCAAAAAGGAGGCGCCTTGATTACAGCAGAAATTGCTTACAGCTACAATAAAGAAGTATTTGCTGTGCCTGGCAATTTGCAGGCTACCTATAGCGAAGGCTGCAATCAGCTGATCAAACAAATGAAGGCATCCATATACACTGGCCCAAAGGACTTAGAGGAGGCCTTATCCTGGTCAAAAACGGGAAGTGCTGAAAATGATAATAAAATAAATGTCTTGGATTTGGAGAAATTTGAAGGCGATGAAAGAAAGATTCTCAGTCTGCTAAAAGACAAGAAAGAAATGGAGATTGATCAATTGGCATTGCTTACTCAAATATCAATCTCAACTTTAGCATCAGTACTTTTAAACCTTGAATTTGAGGGTATTATAAAATCTTTTCCTGGTAAAAAATATAGGTTGATGGTTTGATTGTGTGATTGTCAAATAGTTTAATTGAACTGGAAATTGTTTAAGGTTAAATGTTAATTGTTAATTGTAGGGGCAGAGGAAATTTAATTGATTAATTGTTTAACTCAAAAAGGCGACCTGCCCGCCCAGATTATCCAGTTGGACGTAATTCGTCAATCGTAATTCGTAATTGGATTAACTGAACTGGAGATTGAGGATGGGTTTAATTGATTAATCGATTAATTGTTTAACTGATCACTCATAGTGATGCGAAAGAATATGGTTAATGAATGATCCTGAAGGGCCCGCCCGGATGACATCCAGTCGGACGGGATCAAATGTTTATTAGCCCCGGGTAGCCACCCGGGGTAAAGAGGCGGTTAATGATGGTTTATTTTTGGCCGCATAAAGGGTAATGGTGAAAAAGGCTTTTCGCCAAAAACAGGGAAGGGAGATAGTGAGGAGTGATTAGTAGAGAATTGGAAATTGAAAATGAAGAATTTTGAATATCGAATATCCAATGATGAATCCACCTGAAGGTCGGACAGGTTTCGAATAATGAAGTGATAGAGGGTGAAGTTATAAAAGCAGTGAGACACTCACTGCGGCGAGGGTACAGCCGGAGGAAGGCTAAAGAGCTGAAAGCTCAATACCAAGGGTCCGAAGGCACAGCCATCGGGGACAAGACGTTCAATTGTGTAATTGATTAATTGTTTAACTGATCCCTAGTAGTTATCCAAAAGAATATATATAATCGATATTTCGACAGCCTCCAACAAAACATCTGTGATTATCCCGAAATCGGGATAGGTTCTGTCCCCCTCAGGAATTATACAAATTTTTCAACCACAGGTAAAATGGATTTTTAACCGTAAAAAAACCTTTGGGGTTTTTAACTCCCCAAAGGTTATTTATTTCTAAGACTGCCTAGAATCTTCTGGGCACAACACCCCTGCCCGAACTGTCAATTACTTCATCCAATTCGTAGTCTTTACCTTTCCCCCACCTCAATAATTCTTCTATGGTGTACTCCTCAGTGGTATCCATATCCTTTACTTTAAAATTATCTCCTGACAGCCTAGCTAGAATCATCAATCTTCGCATTTCTCCATTATTTTGGAAATCATATACTCTTCCTACCCGCAGGTTGTCCAATGCTATTGCCATCTCTGTATTTAAATTTCTATTTCTAAACCCTGCAAAAACCAAAAATCCATCAAGGCTTAGGTATGTGTTTCAATGTAGTTTTTCCCCAAAATTTCGGAATAATTGATATCGGTATTTGATTCAGTGAAGATAAATCCCAATCAAAAAACTCAGGCGTCATCTTTTATTATGACACCTACAGCTTCAAATGCATATTCTTTTTTTGGCGATGTGATTGATTCAATCTCTTCTACAGATTTACCTGCATCCTCAGCATAATGTCTTAGGGTTTCAACGTCTGTAGTTTTCTTACTAGCTACACCTTCAATGACAACTGGATAGCCTTGAGAGTTTGTAGGTACGAAAAAACCATAATCCTTGAAAGTGACCCGCATCGTTTCGCCATTGGGAAGGTCTAGGGTCATCCAGCATCCTTTATTCGCACAAACTTCCCTGATTTCACCCATTACTTTCCCATGGAATTCTTCCTCTTCCTCCAATACTGTTACCAAGGTGGTGAGTGGCGTGATTTCTGACTCATTGATTGTTGCACCAAAAACTCCCACAGGAATGTCTGTCGTGAGTTCTTCATGCGTCGTATCAGTATCATTTGATTTATTCTGCTCACATGCAAAAACAGTACATGCAACTGCTGATAAAATGAGGATGGACTTTTTCATAATTTTTTCTTTAAAACTAAATACACTTAGCCTAATAATCAAATGAACCTTTGCAACTTACTTCAGCTTGTCAGCAAAGACTTGCTTGAATTTCTCATATTTTGGTCTAATGACTACCTGACAATAGGGCTGCATCCCATTATCTTTATAATAATTTTGATGGTAATCTTCTGCTACATAAAAGTTGCTGAACGGTGTTATCTCAGTCACAATTGGTCTGGGAAAAGCCTTCGACTCATCCAGTTTTTCTTTAAGGATTTTCGCCTGCTCTTTTTGGGCTTCAGAATGGTAAAAAACAGCTGATCGGTATTGAGGACCTACATCTGCCCCTTGCCTATTGAGTGTAGTTGGATCGTGTGTAGACCAGAAGATTTCCAAAATATCCTGAAAACTGATCACATTAGGATCGTAGAAAAACTGTATCACCTCAGCATGACCAGAAGTACCTGAAGTCACCTGTCGGTAAGCCGGATTGGATATATGTCCTCCACTGTATCCTGATTTGACTTCGGTAACACCCTTTAGGTCTTGGTAGATGGCCTCTATACACCAAAAGCATCCTGAGCCAAGAGTTGCGATTTCCATGCCTTCTGGTACGTCAACTGTCGTTTGTGGTATGTCTTGCATATTTTTTTGTTTTTGAGATGAAGTCTGCCCACAAGCTGTACCGGCATAAATGAAGAGGGGCAATAGAATGGAAAGAAGCTTCATGTTGTTTTTTCTTTTAAGAACAAACAATGTATCAAAGAGTTTCCCTTATACCTGAAATCCTTACAGATCCTTCAGGCTTTTTTCCTAGATCCAAAGGTTTACCATTGTGGGTAACACTAATTTTCCCCAACCTATATAGTTGCATCATTTCAGTCCTAACCTCTTCCATAAAATATTCCCAGGCATTTGGATACATCCACTTCACTACCTCCGAAGGACAGAAAGCGCTATTTCCTTTCATACGTATCATTTCCAAAATGGCCAAGCGAAGTATGTTGGGTTCGATGTAGTTTTTCGGAAAATCCATTTGGGTTAAAGTTTTATCCGGACATCCACAATTACAGCAATATCCAAATTAAGAATAATTATAGAATCAGGCCAGAACCATACCAAGTCCTCCACTTAAAATATCTAGAATAGAAATCTACTCAGTATAATATTGATAAGCAAAAAATAAGCACAAGGCTGACTACTCCTCATTTAGAATTTTGAAAAAAGGAATCAAAAATCAATTGCAAACCATTATAAAGGCAGGCGGGAAATTTTTGAGTGTGAAGTGAGTCTCTATTTCGTTGAAGTAGTTTTTAAACTGATATCTCAATAAGTAGGAATAACAGATTTGAATAAACTTTCCTTCCTGAAGGAGATAATCTCTACTTTTTTCACAAATCTCTTTTCGGGTAGGCTTATCGATCAGACTGAAGGGAAGAGAGGAAAATATAAGGTCTGCCTTGGTTCCATTCAGGTATTTGTCAATGTTTGCGGCTGAGTCATTGATAATCTTGATATTAGATTGTGGATAAGCTTTTTCCATTTCTTTACAGAAATACTCATTCACCTCAAAAACCAGAAGTGTGGTGTCCTTATCCATTTTCTCAATGATTCCGGCTGTGATACTTCCATCACCTCCTCCAAGCTCTACAATAGTTTTTGCGCCAATAAAATCAGCATAGGATAGCATTTTGTCTACAAGGGGCTTGGAGCTAAAGGTAATGGCTCCGGTAGTGGAGATATTGGTATATAACTCTTTTAATAAAGTGCCTTTATTTCGCATAATAATTGTTTAATTGTGCAATATAGGTATTTTCGAAAAAGATTTAGCGGTAAAAAAGATTAAGCATCAGAATTCATTTCAATTGGTTAAAATGTACAATAAATGTCGTTTGCTTAGGTTGTTTTGACTGGATTTCATATGGCTTGGACTCCAAATAAAGTTATTTCAATTGGCAAAAGTCACTGAATCCTATACGCCAAGTGTATCAAAATGAAACCTGATAAATTTATAAAGCCCCAATAAAAAAGAGTAGCATTTTATATGTCCCACAGCACCCCAATAGGTTCTAATTTACTGGAAACCATCCGAAATGGATTTATCAGGTTTTGGAAGTTAGGCCTTTCATTTATTATACTTATTATACTGCTTCGCTTTGTCGAAGTGCTGACTGTTTTCAGTATCCATGATTTGGACAAAAGTCAAGTCTATATTTTTGCCCAAGGCCTAGTTTATGACCTTGCCTGGGCATTCTACATCTTGGGCCTCTTATTTTTCATTCACCTGATCAGTAACCTGTATTTCCCAAGGTTTGCCAACATTTTCGTACAGGTTTGTATGACTATATTGATTTTGCTGCAGGCAGGTTTGTTTTTTTACTTCACCAAAATGCTCTTGCCATTGGGGCAAGACCTATATGCATATTCCTTTAATGATATCATATCCACCCTCAAGGCTTCAGGGGAGCTTAATGCCTTGAACATCATTTTGATATTGATAGGATTACCCATTGCCTATTTCATTACGGGATTTGGAAAGTGGATCCCAGTCTCATTCAAAGTAGCAAAGGTGTTTGCCATCACTTGTTACCTCTATATTTTACTTTTTTATATCCTTGGATTTGATCAAAAAAAATACAGCTCTGAGCTTGACAATTTTCTTGTGGTCAACAAATCTTACTATTTTTATGATCAGTCGTACAGCTATTTCACATCCCAAAATTATCTGTATTTTGATTTTTTCCTCGCTGATAAAGGAAATGAGCAGCTACTGGTTCAAAAGCAGTTCGTAGACACCAATTATCCTTTTTTACATGGGAATGATTATCCCGATGTTTTGGGCCCTCATTTCGAAGAGTTTGACGAGCAGCCGGATATCGTTTTTGTCATTATTGAAGGAATGGGAAAGGCTTATTCAGGTGAAGATGCGTATTTGGGAAGTTTTACACCATTCCTGGATAGTCTAAGTGAACACAGTCTTTACTGGAAAAACGGGATGTCCACCACAGGTCGGACTTTCGGGGTATTGACAGGTATATTTGGATCACTGCCATATGGGAGAAATGGTTTCATGGAGCTTGCCCCTGATTTACCAAGTCACTTTACATTTCTTTCACTGATGAAGCATAATGGGTACTTTACCAATTATCATATCGGAGCGGATAAAAATTTCGACAATGTGGGTACATTTTTAAGTTACCAAAAAGTAGATAGGATTTTGGATTTGAGTTCTTTCGATGATGATTTTGAAGAAACTCCTTCCAAATCGGGGTTTTCTTGGGGATATCCTGACAAGGCTATGTTTGAAAATGGAATGAGGAAATTACCACGGGATCCTGATCAATTGCAAGTCAGTATATTCCAAACCCAGACTTCCCATGATCCATTTATCATACCCAATGAAGAAAAGTACTTCAGTATGCTTTCTAAGTATTTGGCTGAAACACTCAAAATACCAAGTAATCAGGTAGAAAATTACATGAAATACAGGAGCATGTATGCCAGTTTACTCTATGTAGATGAAGCCATCAAGGAGTTTTTTGAAGAATACAAAACTATGCCTAGGTATGAAAATACCATCTTCATTCTGACAGGTGATCATAGGTTGCCCGAAGTACCTATGTCCTCTACCATCGACAGGTTCCATGTCCCTATTATTATTTATTCGCCCAAACTCAAAGAACCCCGACGATTCCATGGTGTGAGTACTCATTTTGAAATCACGCCATCGTTGTTGTCAATGCTTTCGAACAGGTATGAGATGAACCTTCCTCCCATGGTCTCTTGGAAAGGGTATGTGATGGATACCTCAGCAGTGTTTCAATCCAGGATTTCCAACCCTTTGATGCGGAATAAAAATCAATTGATCGATTACATTTCAGAGGAGTATGTATTGTCTGATGATCAATTGTATAAATTATCCGATAATATGAATTTGGATCCCATATATGACAATGCCATTAAGGATAAGTTGAAAGCGGAGTTTGAAAATTACAAAAGTTCCAATCGTTTTGCTACTGAAAATAACCAGATAATCCCGGATAGCCTCAGGGTATATTTACCACAATAGATTGGGGAGGAGTGGGTTTTGGGGGATTTTTTAATTGTGTACTTGCCTGCCGTAGGTAGGGTTGTTTAATTGATAAACTGAACTGGAGATTGGTAAAGGTTAAAGTTAAATGTTAAATGTTAATTGTTAAATGTTA
>NZ_REBN01000103.1 GCF_007692705.1 Mongoliibacter sp. | reverse complement strand
GATGTAAAAAATAAAAAACAAGTTAATTATTAAAGCTAATATGAAATCTACTAGAAATCAATCCATTGATTCAATCTAAGCCAGATGAGCATTGATTGACTTTCATTGATTTTAATGATAAAAAAAGAGACTACCCCATATCGGGGTAGTCTCTTGTCAAAGATTGTATAAAACTATTGTTTTAACCTTTTTCTGTCTTTTCGATCAGGTCTTCATTTGCAGTGATAAGGATTTCTACCCTTCTGTTTTTTGCACGGCCTTCCTCTGTTGTGTTTTCTGCTATTGGTCTGTCAAAGGAAAAACCATAAGTCATCATTCTATCCCCACTTACCTGTTGCATTTTCAGGTAATTATTGACCGATTCGGCTCTTCTTTTAGAAAGATCGAGGTTATATTTATGGGAGCCTTTATTGTCTGTATGACCCTGTATGGTGATATTGGTATCCGGATATTCATTCAGGACACTGGCAAACTTCATGATGGTTTCCTGGACTTCTGGAGTAAGCGCATGGTTATCGAAACCAAACATGATTCCTGAATCAAAAGTGACGCGAATAGATTCACCTACTCTTTCGATTTCAGCATCTTTCAGCTCTTTTTCCAATTTCTCAGCTTGCTTGTCCATATAGACACCGATACCTGCACCGACGGCACCCCCAATGACTCCTCCTATTACTGCACCTTCAGCAGTTTTACCTTTTTTGGATCCGAAAAGGCCTCCGATTGCAGCACCTGAACCTGCACCTATTGTTGCGCCTTTTTGGGTGTTGTTCCAGCTTGAACAGCTCATTAAGAATATTACAACTAAGAATTGGGCAAATATGCCCGATTTAAACATTATAGTTTTCATGTCTTTAGAATTTGATTTGGCCTGATGTAATCTGCTCAGCCTACTGATACATTTTCCAACTTCATGCCAGAGAAAAAAAAATATTAAAAAATTCGTTATAATATATATTCTCAATCCTCAAAGGTCTTGGAAGAGTCCGCCACCAAATGGTTGATTTCTTCCATCTCTTTTTTGGTAAGGTCTCTCCAATTGCCCACAGGCACATCCAGATGGATATTCATGATGCGCACCCTTTTGAGTTTGGTTACTTTGTAGCCAAGGTAATCGCACATTCTACGGATTTGCCTATTCAGACCTTGGGTCAGGATAATGTTAAACTTGAAACGGTTGATTTGTTTGACCTCACATTTCTGGGTAATAGTGCCCAATATGGGAACCCCATCACTCATTTTTTTAATAAATTCCGGATTGATTGGTTTATCTACGCTAACAATATATTCTTTCTCGTGATTGTTCTTTGCCCTGAGGATTTTATTGACAATATCTCCATCGCTTGTCAGCAGTATAAGACCTTCGCTGGGTTTATCTAAGCGCCCAATATGGAAAATACGCTTGGGATGCTTGATGTAATCTATGATATTATCTTTTTCAGCTTTGACATCCGTTGTACACACTATCCCTACGGGCTTGTTGAAAGCAATGTAAACATGGTCTTCCTTGGGTTCAGTGATCAGTTTTCCATTTACCCGCACTTCATCACCTTCTTGTATCTTGGTGCCCATTTCAGGTACTTTTCCATTGATGGTTACCACTCCTTTTTCTATCAGCCTGTCGGCTTCTCTACGCGAACAAAACCCTACTTCGCTTAGGAACTTGTTGATTCGTGTACCGCTGGATTCACTCATATGCCGATTATAAAATGAACCTGCAAAGTAAAGTCTTTTCGGAAGAAATTAAACTTATCAGTACTCGGAAGATAATCTAAAAAACAGTATTTTAATTTTCTGAACGAGGATCAAAATACAATCAAAACAATAACCCAAAACACATGAGCGAAAACAGCATCAAACAAATAGGTCTCTGGATAGACCATAATAAAGCAATGTTGATAGGCTACGAAGATGGAAATGCTACTTTACTGGAGACGGTGGAATCCCCGGTAGAGGCTATGAAAAGACAAGAGGGAGAGGGGAATGACAGCACTCGTTTTACGACAAATAACAACCATACCTCCAACAATGAACACAGGAAGCATAACATCAGCCAGAATGAACTGAAGGAGTATTTTAAAATTCTGGAAGCCAAGCTACAGCCTTTTGAAGATATCCTGATTTTTGGGCCAGGCACAGCAAAAGAACAAATCAGAAACAGGTTAAGGGAAATCAAGTCATTTGACAACAAATGGCTGTCCGTTCAGAAAAGCGATAAACTCACCGAAAACCAGCTTTTGGCATTTGTAAGGGATTTCTACAAAAATGAATCTCCCGCTGTCAGGTAAGTTTTCGAAAACCGGACTTGATTCTAGAAACGGCATCAAAGGAGTCATCAATATTGAAGACTCCTTTTTGCATGTTGTGCCAAAAACCATCTCCGCAATCAATATATTCACCAGATTGATTGGGCTT
Source organism: Mongoliibacter sp. (assembly GCF_007692705.1). Lineage (GTDB taxonomy): Bacteria > Bacteroidota > Bacteroidia > Cytophagales > Cyclobacteriaceae > Mongoliibacter. The sequence continues at coordinate 5,729 of NZ_REBN01000103.1, read as the reverse complement.
TTGTTCCCTGGCCTGATCATAATCATAATCGGGTAAAAATACGAAACCAAGCAGTTCTTTTGCCTTTTCCCATTCCATATCCTTACTTTTTCCATTTACAACCACCTCTACTTTTCTGATAGAGAATTTGACTGTGATGCTGATATCAATGGTTTGTTCAGGCTTTTGGATCAAATAATTCACTGTCAAAGGGGCTTCCTTTTTATTCAACTCATAGATGGATTGGATATAATCCTGAGCGAAAAACTGCCAATCACTTTGGTTAAGAGGAATAGTCCTGCTGATTTTACCATGAATATCTTTTGCAAGAATACTGATGCCGCCTTCACCATCCAATTTGTTATTTGACCATTTTGATTTTGCGTACAGCGTTTTCAAAGGCTGTTCCCAGACTTTCGGAATTTCACCTTGAAACTGATAATCATCATTCAGGCTAAAGCCTTCATCAAATATTTCCTCATCACTCAACTCTTCTCTGTCAGTATAGTAAAGCTCAAGGTTGGTGTCTAAAAAGTTTTTACCAAAACCAATTTTCAATTTATAAATATGGCTGTAGGGTGGGGGGATCACGCCTGAATCATATTCAATTTCTAATCTTGACAAATCTTCCGTTTTCAAATGCATCTCAAATTTGGGTTTTGGTTTATCCTTAGGGACAGTGCAAAAATAGTTCTATTCCCTGTTTATTGAAGGATATGTACTGGTATTTATACCATTCAAATGTTAACTATAGTATTTACGCCATGGATTCAGGGATAAGCTTTAGGTATTTCTTGAGGTTGGAATGAAGAATAGCATTTAGCTCGGCCTCGTTTCCCTTGCTAGTTTCAGTAAATAGAAATCCGAAAACTCCATATTTTTCCATGTTCACTTTTCGGACATGTAATGGGTTCTCGAAGTCTGCAGCAAGCTGCTCAAAGTCAAAATAAGCAATCTGCTCAAATGGAATCCCTGATTGATTATCCAAAAGGATAAGGCTGTATTTTTTGTTTTTACGGCTGGAGAAAATTTGGTTCCAATCCGGTTTTAGGGAATTGAAAAAATGGAGGTAAGAATTGATTCCGTAAGAAAACCAAGTCAGGTCTGCTGTTGTACACCATCCACCAAAACGCATAGGGTTAACCTCAATAGGGTATAATTTCCCATTTTCATTCATCCTGTATTCTATATGCAATGGAAAATTCTTCAGGTTTACTTTTGAGCCGATCAGGTCCAAAAACTCCATGATTGGCGCTTCCATGGTTCGCAGTATTTCTTCTGAACTGCTATAAAGTCTGTCGCTGACATCTTCAGATGTTTTGAATACATGGTGGAGTACATTGAGTAGTACAGGCTTTCCATTATCATCAAAATAGCAATCGAATGCATACTCTTCCCCAGTGAGGTAAGCCTCCAATATGAATTCAGTATTGTCCACTACTTCAATAGGGTATAATTCTTTTGTCTTATTGATTTCTGATTTTATTTTGGACACTACCAATGGCCAATCGGACACTTTATTGACGCTATATACACCAATACTGAAGAATCCGACTATCGGTTTGATGATAAAGGGGAACTGAAAATCAGTGATGTCTAGGTTTTCTAATTCTTCAAGCTGAGCTTTTCTGAAAAAATAATCTGGATAAGCTTCTTGAATCAGTTTACGGAATCTGTATTTATTCTTGAAAAGGGCAATTTTTTCGGGTAATCCAGTGCCTTGGGTATGCTTTTCGATCCAGGCAATGGAGTTTTCAGAATTGGTATAAACCTTGGTTTCAGGATTATTTTTAATGCGTTCAGCAGCATCTTCTTCTGACAACCAATTAGCGTCCACATTTCCCAGTATTTCCTTCGCCTGAGAGGTTGCTACTACCGGAATTTGAAATTGGATAATGGTATCCTTCAGAAAGTCTGAAGTGTATGGGTGATCTAATAAAATCATATTTTAAAATTTTGGCCAAATTACGACTAGCGGAGTTTAATGCTAACCTGATTTTGATCAGTGGTTACTTTAAAAGAGGCATCTTTGTATTTAGGGGGGCCAAATGTACCTGAGGCATTGTTGGAAAAACCATAACCATCCCTTGGTATTCCCATTGCATTCGTTCTGAGTTTTCCTGTATTCAGGCTGTCATGAAAAACAGACAAGGCATACTCACCTTCAGGCAAATCTTTGAAGACGATCGTCGCTTTGTTGCCTTTTATAGGAACTGATGCATTACGGAAAGCTTTACCCACATCACCTGGGAAACCACTTTCGCCTTTAAAAAGTAATACCCTGATCACACCGCTTTCATCTTTGACATTTGTCACTTCAAGTGTAAGGTCTGTTGACCTTTGTTCAAAATCATATAGGAAAATAGCAGCCAATACAATGAGGAGATATTTCATTCGTTTCTAATTTATTTTCAAAAGTTAGTTTTTCTTAGCTTACTTATGCTGTTTTCAAGCTTTATCAAATAGAGGTGAAGCTGTATATTAATACTTAACGCTCAGTACCTGAAATCAATTCCGCAGTTGCTATCCTGTTGATTTTTCCGGAATCGGTAAACTCAAATTTTTCCAAGAAAAAAATGTCTTTTGGTAAATGAAACCTGTTAACATGTTTTTTCAATGATTCAATGAGTACATCAAACGAGTAATTTTCAGGTGGTGTCTTTTCAAGCACCAAAACTACCTTTTGATTTAACCTTTCGTCAGGCAATCCATAGATAAAATAGGGTATAGAACCGAAATGTTCAAAAATGGTACCTTGAATTTTTTCCTCTATGATTTCAGGAAAAACTTTTACGCCACCTGAATTGATGACAAAGTCTGCCCGGCCCAGCCATTTGAATTGACTACCGTTCAATATATCAACAATATCATTCGTCTGTATTTTTTGGTTGTCAGACATGGGGCCTTGGATCCAGAGCCTACCATCTGTATCAGCACCAATAGTCACCCCTGGTAAGGCATCATATACCAATTCATCCTGAATCAGAGAGGCCAAGGCGACATGAGAAACAGTCTCGGTCATACCAAATGTTTGGTAAGCATTGATTTGATGTTTTTTTAGTGAATTGACCAGATTAGGATTACTTGGCGCACCTCCAATAATCAGGGTTTTGATTTGTTTGAGCTTGGCCAGACTGCTGGGATTATTAAAAATACTTTGGACTTGTAGTGGAACCATGGCCACAAAATCCAATGTACTTGGTAGATCAGTTTCTTCCAATGGGTTTGCACTGGCTTTTACCAAAAACACATCTACATCCCATTCCATTGCCCTGACGAGCATCATTTTCCCGGAAATCATCCAGGTATTGAGGCAGCAGAGAATTTTTGAATCATGGTCAATTCCAAAGTAGGCTTTGGTAGCAGCCGCTGAAGCTTGCATTTGCGTTCTCTTGATGTGAATATTTTTGGGCTTTCCGGTAGAGCCTGAAGTTGCTACTTCAAAAGTATCCTGACCATTAAGCCAAGACTGACAGAATGTAAATGCCTGATGGAAATACAGGTCACTTTCTTTCCATTCACCATTTTTGATTTGGTCAGAAGTGTATGTTCTTTTATCCAGAATGAAATTAGCCATGCTTACTTTACTATGTCTTCAAAATTCAACAAATTTAATTGAAGCCTGTTATCTTGCAGGAAAAATTAAAAATAATAAATCATGACAATCAACTGGAAAACTGCAAAGGAATACCAAGATATCACATACCAAAAATGTGATGGTGTAGCCAGAATTGCTTTCAATAGACCTGAAGTTAGAAATGCTTTTCGCCCAAAAACCACGAGCGAGTTATATGATGCCTTTTATGATGCGCAAGAGGATACTTCCATAGGGGTGATCTTGCTTTCGGCGGAGGGGCCTTCTCCCAAAGATGGGGTTTACTCTTTTTGTTCAGGAGGAGATCAGAAAGCCAGAGGGCATCAGGGATATGTAGGTGAAGATGGCATGCATAGACTGAATATTCTGGAAGTTCAAAGACTGATCAGGTTTATGCCCAAGGTAGTCATAGCAGTTGTTCCCGGTTGGGCAGTAGGGGGAGGGCATAGTTTGCACGTGGTATGTGATTTGACATTGGCGAGTAAAGAGCATGCCATTTTCAAGCAGACCGATGCTGATGTCACGAGCTTTGATGGAGGCTATGGTTCTGCTTATTTGGCCAAAATGGTTGGACAGAAAAAGGCTAGGGAAATATTCTTTTTGGGTAGGAATTATTCAGCCCAAGAGGCTGCAGATATGGGAATGGTCAATGCCGTGATTCCCCATGATGAACTGGAAGATACAGCCTATGAATGGGCCCAGGAAATCCTTGCTAAATCTCCAACCTCAATCAAAATGTTAAAATTTGCCATGAATCTGACAGATGACGGCATGGTAGGACAACAAGTGTTCGCAGGGGAGGCTACCCGTTTGGCTTACATGACTGAGGAGGCTCAGGAAGGTAGGAATGCTTTCCTTGAGAAGCGAAAGCCTAACTTTAAGAATATCAAATGGATACCATAATTTAATTCAAGTAAATTAAAGGGTGGATGTATCTAGTGATCCGCCTTTTATTTTTAATAATTCAAGTATAAATACCAACTTGACCAAGACTATTCAGTAATAAAGTTTAATTTAGTTTCTCAACAGGTTTCACATTTTTAACCCAATTTTATGTCACACTTGGAAACAGAATACATCGCACATGATGGGAGAAAACTTTTCCTTCAGGCATGGATGCCCGAACAAGCTAAAGCCTCTATTCTAATTGTGCATGGGCTAGTAGAGCACAGTAAAAGGTACTCCCATTTAGCAGACCTTCTTGTGAAGGAAAATATTGCTGTTTTCACTTTTGATGGAAGGGGACATGGGAAATCTTCTTTACCAAAACCTACGGCTTATTTCAATGATTATTTGGACTACTTAAAGGATATACATGCACTTTTTGAAAAAGTGCAAAACTATTTCCCTTCTGTTCCTGCTTTTATTTTTGGGCACAGTATGGGAGGAGCTTTGGTGGCTTCCTATATGCTTGAATATGAAAGTCAGGCGGCTGGGGTTATTTTATCTGCTCCAGCTCTGAAGCCTGATGAGAATGTCTCGGATTTATTGATCAAGCTATCTGGGATCTTAAGTTTTATATTACCTAAATTGAAAGTCTTAAAACTGGATTCGAATAAGATTTCCAGGGATAAGGAAGTGGTGAAGAATTACAATGAGGATCCTCTGGTTTATTCTGATGCTATTCCTGCAAGAACAGCCTACCAAATTCTGCGGATGATTCATTTTATTAAATCCCGGTCAAATATATTCCATTGGCCAGTACTTCTTCTTCATGGTACTTCCGACGAACTTACCAACCCTAAGGGAACTGAAGAATTTTTTCGAAATATTACATCCGAGGATAAGACTTTTCATAGGTATCCCGAACTCTACCATGAGCTTATCAATGAAATTGAAAAGGAGCTAATAATGAAGGATATTTTGGATTGGATAAAGGAAAGGATATAAAAATATTGTTATGTTTCCTCGTGAGGAACTACAGCCTCCTCAAAGAGATATTTTCGCTGATAGGAATTCATGATTTGATCATAAAGAATAAAAAAGAGGTCAGTACTTATTGACTTCGTATCAAAAAGCGCCAACCTCTCCTAAAGCATTATACGATGTCTTACCTTCCTCTTCTTTTGAAAAAGGGCTTTTTCTTACCCTTTTCTTCACTTGCCATCTGAGGTACAGAGGATAAGGGGTAAGGATGTTCGTTGACTATCGGTAT
>NZ_REBN01000170.1 GCF_007692705.1 Mongoliibacter sp. | reverse complement strand
GTACATAAGTTTCCGGAATATTGGGTAAGTCATAGTTGAATACTGTAGCCAGTTCGTCAATGTCAATACCTCTTGCCGCAATATCAGTAGCTACCAAGATGCGGATTTTGCCTTTTTTAAAATCATTCAAGGCATTTTGGCGTGCATTCTGGCTTTTGTTACCATGAATGGCAGCTGCTTTGATTCCTTCTCTGAGAAGGAGCTTGACAATTTTATCAGAACCATGTTTGGTTCTTCCAAAAACCAATGCTGAACCAATGTTTTCTTTTTCCAAAAGATGTACCAGCAATTTAGGTTTATCGTTTTTATTGGTAAGATATAGCCTTTGCGTAATCTTGTCCACTGTGGAAGCCGGTGGTGTTACTTCTACATATTTGGGATTGTGAAGAAGAGAATCTGCCAGTTTCTGAATTTCTGACGGCATGGTAGCAGAGAAAAACAAGGTTTGTCTATTCTTGGGAATGATGTTGATTAATTTTTTGACATCATGGATAAAGCCCATGTCGAGCATCCTGTCGGCTTCATCCAACACAAAAATCTCTAAATGTCTAAGGTCAACATACTTCTGGTTGATCAAATCCAAGAGTCTTCCTGGAGTTGCGACAAGTATATCGATGCCCCTTTTCAAGGAATTGGTTTGATGTAACTGTGAGACACCACCAAAGATGACAGTATGCCTGATTTTAGTGAACTTCCCATAAGCTGCTAAACTTTCGTTTATCTGAATGGCCAACTCGCGAGTAGGTGTAAGGATAAGTGCCTTGATACCTGGTCTGCTCTGTTTCTGCGTACTCAGTAGTTGGATAATGGGAATTGAAAAAGCAGCGGTCTTACCGGTTCCTGTTTGGGCACAACCAAGAAGGTCGTTGCCGTCAAGTACTAGTGGGATGGCTTTTTGCTGAATGGGGGTGGGGGTAGTGTATCCTTCTTCGGCAACCGCCTTGAGGATAGGTTCTATTAAATTTAAATTATTGAATGCCATTTGGGCGAATTATGTCGGCTAAAAGTCGTTGTATATACTTCTGAAGCCATTTATGAAAATATTTAGGCCTACAACTGGCCTGTGCATAAAGCAAAAACTTTGTCAAAGGTAGTCTTTTTGAAAGGATTTATGGCAAAGATCGGAAATGCAGGTTTTATTTCTCCCATATACCATGGGGTACCAATTCCAATACATGCCCAAATGGATCTTCGAAATACGCACTTTTTTGTCCCTTGACCCATTCCTGTTCATGGGTGATGGTTATGCCTTTTTGTAACAATTCAGATTTTGATTTCAGGTAATCCCGTTTGTCTACTTCAAAGGCAATGTGCTGTTTCCCACGGGCATAATGAGGAGGTAGTTTATCTTCATTTTTGGTGATTGAGGGTAAAAAACAAAGTAATACGGAAGTGCCACACCTAAAAAATATATGTCTGCCTTCCACTTTGGAAATAACCGGCATTTCTAGAATATGGTGATAAAACTCTTCGGCAAGATCCAAGTCGGAAATATAAAGGCAAGTCTCTTTAATTTGACTGTATTTCATAGTTTAAATAATTTATAATCTTCAAAATAATTGTAAAATCAGGGCTTTATGCATTAAAAATTTACTTAAAAACAAAAAGGATTCCAATTTTGGCCTTTGAATATACTGCCAGTGTTTGATGACAGTCTCAATTTTTAATTTGAGTGGTGAAACCGCCTTTTTCTATTTTTAGAAAATCAGGAAAAGCCCGGACAAGCCTGACAATGCCCCTATTAAACCACCTATAATCAATTCTGGCAGACTGTGCCTACGGGTATATTTTCTTGACCATGCTATTCCAATGGCAAGAATGAAAAGGGCAAGTCCTAAGGACCAGTGTATGTCCCAAAGCGAAAAGGAAATGTAAAAGGCAATTCCCGCATGCAGTGATGCTTTGATATAAAGGTTGACGACTGCCATGAGTATAAGGAACCCTGAAAATATCAAGGTATGATTAATGACCTCTTGAGGAAGGTTCAATAGATAGAATGCCAGGTTCAATAGTACAAATAGAACAATTGCAAAAGGATAAAATGATTTCCTTTGGTTTTGATCTGACACATCAAAATTGCTGTAGGTTCCTGAAGTTACTTTTTTCTGATTATGAATAATAATAGGTAAAGTGACTAAAACCAGTAAAAGGGAACTAACCCATATAGCCTGATTTACAGGCATTTTGTGAAAACTCATGGCAATGACATAAATGTTTCCCAAAAGTAATGGATGCCCCAGAATGGATAATGTTTTTGCTATGGTAAGGGAGTTAACCATCAGTAGCTTTTGAAATTCTATAAATATTTTGATGCATAGGTTAATCCATTCGGAACCCGCCTTTCGTATATGAAAGGGAAACCAACATTATTTAATTGCCATAGAATTATAAATGATAAGTTTAGTTTGTGGTTCATTTTTTAGACTTTAAGTGGCTCCTTCGGGAGTCACTTTATTTTTTTATTACTTCGTTATGTGGTTTTTGAATGGTATCTGAAATTTCTTTTGCCATCATCTCATATCCAGAATCAGAGGGATGTATTCCATCGTCAGCAAAAAACGTTTTTGGAAAATCCATTTTAAAATCAATTAAAGAGATACTGTCATATGTATTTGCTAATTTTTGTATTTCAGCCATTAATATTTTCCTGTGCCAGCCCAAGAAAAACCTGAGTACAGGTGGGATTGAAGGAAACAAATTAACAGGTGGAATCGCGGGGAGAATTATTTGTTTGGTTCCAATTTCAGCTTGAAGGGTAGTCTTGAAATCTGATAAATTTTTATAAAATTTTCCGGGAGGGGTAAATTTGAAGCAATCGTTGGCCCCGATCAATATGATTGCGGTTTCTGCCTTCCAATTCTCATCGTCCAGCCCATGGATCAGAAGAGAATGAAGCCTAGCCGCCAGTAGTCCGTTCTTTCCAATATTCAGGATTGCCGTCGAATTCCCCAATTCTTTGAATACCCCGGATGCGATGGTTTTGTCAGAAGAAGAAGCCCCAACTCCGGCCGCAGTAGACTCTCCAATAATTAAAATTTTACTTTTATCAGAATTACCTAATTGTTGGTACTCAGAATAAGGCTTTAGGCGCCTGACTTTTCTCCTTAGCTTTTTGCCTTCAAAATAAAACAATGGAAAAAGGGGAATTAAAAATACGAGTTCCAGAAAATAATAAAGTCTATTCCGCATACGGTGTTAAAAAAAGCACCAAACCATTATGATTTGGTGCACGTGTTTATCCTCCTGATTTTTTTGCCTTATAACCTTCTTTATGAAGGATTTCCAATACCTTATCTCTATGGTCTCCTTGGATCAGTATTTCACCGTCTTTGGCAGATCCACCTACCCCACATTTGCTTTTTAGCATTTTGCCTAAAGATTTGAGGTCTTCATCTTCACCTACAAATCCATCTATAAGGGTTACCTGCTTTCCACCACGTGATTTCTTATCTAACATTACTTTCAGCTGTTGTTGCTGAGGAGGTAAAGTAGCAGGTGATTCTTCATCTCCAGTATCAAAATCGAAATCATTACTGGTAGAAAAAACAACTCCGTCTCTTTTTTTCCAATCGTTATTTTTGTTTTTTCTCCCCATACCTTACTTGGATTTCATTGTCCATACAGGTCTTTTTGCTGCATTGACTACATCTTCAGCTATACTACCACTCAAAAGGTGCAGGAATCCAGTTCGACCATGAGTAGCCATAGCTATCATATCTGCATCAATATCATCTGCATACTCAATGATACCTTCTTCTTCTGAAGAACTATTGTAAACATCCATGGAAGCTACCTTCAATTGATGTTTATCCACAAATTTCTTAATTTTTTCTTTAGAAGTTCTGGTGTTTTCAAACATGCTAGGGGTATTGATCTTGACCAAGTGCAGTTCTGCATCTATGACCATAGAGGCTTTTTTCAATTTATCAATTACCTTATCCGGTACACTGTCAAAATCACTTGCGAAAACTACCTTTTTGATGTCTTCTGGGTAAACCTCACTTTTAATTGTGAAAACAGGACAAGTAGCATTCCTTACCACTTTCTCTGTATTGCTTCCTATAAGTACTTCTTCCAGTCCAGAAGAACCCTTACTACCCATTACGACCAAGTCAGCATCGGCCTCCAATATTTCCTTGGAAATGCCTGCGAAAGGATTTCCAAATACTAATTTGGTCTCAAAAGTATAAGGTTCATTTTTGTACTTCTCTTGAAGCTCTGCCATTTGTCTTTTACGCTTTTCGACAAGCTCTACCATAAATATTTGTTGGGCATCATTGTTAAAAGCACTGGCCTCACCCATGCTACTAAAGCTTTGCGGACCTGGCAGTTCCACGACGTGGAGAAGTTTCAATTTCTTGGTTGTATTTTTTGCAAGCCCCTGGGCAAATTTGAAGGCATATTCTGCTTCTTTTGAAAAATCGTAAGGTACTAATATAGTTTTCATTTTTTCAGGTTTTAGTTAGTGATGGAAAATACAAAAATTCCACCAATATGCTGAATTATGCAGTTAATTTATTAATTGTGGAGGAAAAAGCCGTGGAATGCCAGCTACCCAATTTTTTCATTAATCCTGATTTTAAGGCTTTTCGGGTTTTTCGACTGGATATTTTTGCTTTGGTAAAAAAATCAGATATTCGAGTCCTAAACATCTCTATGAGACTATTATCGCTAAAGCCATATCCAATCCAAAAGACCTTATGTCCTCAATGTGGGGAAAAGACGGTTTTTTCATCAGAAGTATTTTTTCAAGGCATACATGTGTTGAAGGACTGTCATTGTCAGAATTGCGATTTGGATTTTTGGGAAACCTTGCCTACTGGACATACCATAGACAAGCCACTTGTGGTAAATAAGGCAAATACTGAGCTGATCGGAATAGTGGAAGGCAATGAATGGCTAGCCCAAGCCTTGATCCGAAGTCTGGACTTCTCTGAAAGTGAAAGTATTTACATTCAAAGAGATATAAGGAGATCATCAAAAAAAATAATTCTTTTAAATTGTCTGGATGATTGTTTTGGGCATGTATTTAACAAATTATGGAATGCATGTTTTGTTGAAGATGGGTATGAAATTGTGGTATTGATTCCAAGTCAGTGTGCATGGATGGTGCCCGATGAAGTGGCTGAAATCTGGACTGTACCGATTGAAGTCTCAGAGATTGGCAAAGGTATTCCCGGTTTACATCAACAGCTTAAAGGATTACTGGAACAATATGAAGAAGTGTTCCTTCATCCTGCTTTTGTACACCTGGATCACCTTAAAATCCCCTTCGATAAAATCCTTAAAACCTCCAGGTTTCCACTTCCGGAGTTTTTGGTCCGGAAGCCAAAAATAGGCTTTGTATTAAGGGAAGACCGATTTTGGTTAAACTCCTCTTTTTTCGAATTTCTTTTTTTGGTTTCTAAAAAATTTAAGGTTTTTGAACTATTCAGACCAATTTTTCTCTGGCGACAAAAGCAATTGGTTGTCACTTGTGCCAAATTATTGGAAAAGTCATTTCCTGGAATAGAGCTCTATGTTTCGGGTTTGGGCAATAGTGGTACCTATCCCAAGCGTATTGAAGACTTAAGAGTGGATCAAATCCTTTCCGAAAAGGAACAGGAAAGAATCAGCGTTTATGCTGAAACACATTTGATCATTGGCGTCCACGGGTCTCATTTATTGGTTCCTACGGGTTTGGCTGCCGGATATATCAACATCAATCCCAGGTACAAGACAGCACATTGGGTAGAAGACACCATTTTGCCCTATAGAGATAGGATGCAGCAATTTTTGGGAAGAAAGTTAGATCAAAAATCATCTCCTTCATTGATTGTACACCATATCAAAAGTGTTTTTGAGAATTTTGAATATGTCTGGAGAAGACTGAATGAAGCTCATTCAGAGAAATAGATTGTTTCAATGTTTTTCGATAAAATTTTCACCTATGCCGCTAGTAGTTCTAGTCGACTTCACACCATTCAAAACAAATCTTATTCAATCCTTACAGTTTAGCCCTATTTCTTTAATCTTTTCACCCAAATAGTTACCTTTGCAGCTTCTCAAAAAGGCTTCAAAAAACAGCACATGATCCTCTTTTTCCAATCCCCCAATGACCTGATTTATGCAGTTCAGGCTAAAAACCCATTAAATACCCAAGATATAGACAAACTTACCTGGCTCTTTGGAGGAGCGGAAGCTCTGAAAGACGGGCATATGAAGGGTACTTTTGCAGGACCAAGAAAGGAAATGATTACTCCCTGGTCCACAAATGCCGTAGAAATCACACTCAATATGGGGGTTCTGGGTATATCAAGAATAGAAGAGTTTTATCCGATCAGCAAGAAGGATAAAATAGATCCTATGCTTCAAAATATTTACGAAGGATTGACTCAGGAAATTTTTGATATTGACTTGGCACCGGAACCAGTGGTGCCTGTAGAAAATATCAAGGAGTACAACCAAAAAGAAGGCTTGGCTTTGAGTGTGGAAGAAGTCAGCTATTTGGAGGATGTCAGTAAGCAGTTGGGTAGACCTTTGACTGATTCTGAAGTTTTTGGTTTCAGTCAGGTGAATTCAGAGCATTGTAGGCACAAGATTTTTAATGGGACTTTCAAGATTGATGGGAAAGAAAAGGAAATGACCCTTTTCCAATTGATTAAGGAAACATCAAAAAAACATCCGAATAAGATTGTTTCAGCATATAAAGATAATGTAGCTTTTGTAGAGGGACCAAAAGCACAGCAGTTCGCACCCAAAACCCAAGACAAGGCAGATTTTTTTGAAACAGAGGATATTGATACTGTTATTTCCCTCAAAGCGGAAACCCATAATTTCCCGACTACCGTGGAGCCTTTCAACGGTGCAGCAACCGGTTCAGGTGGAGAAATCAGAGACAGGCTTGCAGGTGGTACAGCTTCTATTCCCTTGGCAGGCACGGCTGTTTACATGACTTCCTACCCCAGATCGGAAAAGGGGAGAAGCTGGGAAAAAAATCTTGAAGAAAGAAAATGGCTTTACCAGACCCCAATGGATATCCTTATCAAAGCTTCCAACGGAGCCAGTGATTTTGGGAATAAATTTGGTCAGCCCCTGATTTGTGGTTCATTACTGACATTTGAACATGAGGAGGACGGTAAAGCACATGGTTTTGATAAAGTTATCATGCTTGCCGGTGGGGTTGGTTATACCCGAAAGGAATATGCCAAAAAGAATGAGCCAGGTAAGGGAGATAAAATCATTGTCATGGGCGGTGACAATTACCGAATAGGAATGGGAGGAAGTGCTGTTTCTTCTGTAAATACAGGGGAATTCAGCAATACTATTGAGTTGAATGCTGTTCAAAGATCTAATCCTGAGATGCAAAAGCGTGTTGCCAATGTCATTCGTGCAATGGCAGAAAGCAAGGAAAATCCGATTATCTCTATTCACGATCATGGTGCTGGAGGACACTTAAACTGTCTTTCTGAATTGGTGGAAAGTACTGGTGGAACCATTCACCTGGATAAACTCCCTGTGGGTGATCCAACCCTTTCAGCCAAGGAAATCATAGGAAACGAATCCCAGGAAAGAATGGGCTTGGTTGTGTCCGGAAAAGATGTGGAAATGTTGCAGAAAATTTCCGAAAGGGAAAGGGCTCCTTTCTATGTTGTTGGAGAGACCAGTGGTGATATGCATTTTAAATTTGAAAATGTAAAAACAGGTGAGAAACCAGTGGACTGGAATCTTACATATATGTTTGGCAGCAGCCCCAAAACCATTTTGGAAGACAGTACTTCCAAAGCGACTTTTAGTGAGCTGGAGTATTCTCCGCATCAAATCAAGTCCTATATAGAAGAGGTTCTTCAACTCGAGGCTGTAGCCTGTAAAGACTGGTTGACCAATAAAGTAGATAGGTCTGTAACAGGCCGTGTGGCCAAACAGCAGACAACGGGAGAAATCCAATTGCCCTTGAATGATGTTGCCGTTATGGCATTAGATTTTACAGGAGAGAAGGGAATATCTACTTCTATAGGTCATGCCCCAGTAGCAGCTTTGGCTAACCCAGAGGCCGGTTCGAGACTGGCAATAGCTGAGTCTCTTACAAACTTGATCTGGGCTCCGATCACAGATGGTTTGGCAGGAATATCCTTAAGTGCGAATTGGATGTGGCCTGCTAAGAATGAGGGTGAAAATGACAGACTTTATCGTGCTGTGGAAGCGGTTTCTGACTTTGCCATTGCTTTGGGAGTCAATATTCCTACAGGAAAAGATTCCCTTTCCATGACGCAGAAATACCCAGGAGGTAAAACGGTATATTCTCCCGGTACAGTCATAATTTCCACAGTTGGAGAGTGTTCCTCACCCATTTCTGTTGTTTCGCCGGATCTTAAGCCTGTCGAAGGTTCTAAAGTGTATTACATTGATTTCTCCAAAGACAGTCTGAAACTTGGAGGCTCCAGTTTTGCACAATCCCAAAACAAAGTAGGGAATGAAATTCCGGATGTGAAGGATGCGCACTATTTCAGTCAGGCATTTATGGTAGTCCAGAGACTTATTGAAAAGGGTGAAATTCTTGCAGGACATGATATTTCATCTGGGGGTATGATTACTGCTTTATTGGAGATGTGCTTTCCGAGTTCAGAGGTTGGGCTTAAAGTAAAATTGGACAGACTAAAAGAAAGTGACTTGGTCAAATCCTTGTTTGCAGAGAATCCGGGGGTATTGATACAGGTACAGAATCCGGAGCGGACGAGGGCGGTTTTGGCAAATTATGGCATTGAATACGCTTCCATTGCTGAGGTAACCCTAGATGGTAAAGTCGTTATTGACCAAGCTGGATTGACTCTGGATGTTGCGGAGTTAAGGGATACTTGGTTCAAATCCTCTTATTTACTGGATAAAAAGCAAAGTGGAGAAAAACTAGCCCTTCAAAGGTTTACCAATTATAAGAATCAAAAACTCCACTATAATTTCTCAGAAAATTGGCAGGGAAACCTAGACACTTTTGTTTTAAATCCTTACCGAAAAGAAGTCAGTGGAAAGAAAGCTGCGATTATTCGTGAAAAGGGAGTCAATGGAGACAGAGAGATGGCTTATGCCCTTTGGTTGGCTGGCTTTGATGTGAAAGATGTCCATATGACAGATTTGATTGCCGGAAGAGAAAACTTGGAAGATATACAGATGATTGTTTTTGTGGGTGGTTTTTCCAATTCAGATGTTTTGGGTTCTGCCAAAGGCTGGGCTGGAGCATTTTTGTATAATGAGAAAGCCAAGGAGGCCTTGGATAATTTTTATGCACGTAAAGATACGCTGAGTTTGGGTGTTTGTAATGGCTGCCAGTTGATGGTTGAACTTGGTTTGATTACGCCTCAGCACGATATAAAACCAAAAATGTTGCACAATGAAAGCCATAAGTTTGAATCGGCATTTGTAAATGTGGACATTCCTGAAAATGATACGGTGATGTTTGGAAGTCTTGCAGGTCAAAGACTTGGTGTTTGGGTGGCACATGGAGAAGGTAAGTTTAAGCTGCCTTTGGAAAAAGAGGCTTATCATATAGGAATGACCTACAGTTATCAAGGTTATCCCGGAAATCCAAACGGGTCAGATTATGCTGTAGCCGGTATTGCTTCTGAAGATGGAAGACACTTGGCTATAATGCCACATATCGAAAGATCCTTAAAACCATGGAACTGGCCATACTATCCAGAAGAGAAGAAAAACGAGGAGATTACCCCTTGGGTAGAGGCATTTGTGAATGCTTATAAGTGGGTTGCAGACCATTCATAAAAGTACGGTCAAGCCAACAAAGCAATACTCAATCCCATAATTCCAAAACCGGCTATCAATCCCCACTTGCTATGGGATTTATGGCCGGTTTTCTGCGCTTGAGGGATAAGTTCAAAGAAAGCTACATAGACCATGATGCTGGCAACAAATACATTGACTACATCAAAAACATCGGGATCTACATTTTCAAAAAATAAAAAATATGCAATACCCGCGCCTATTGGTTCCGATAAACCTGCTCCCAATGTGACTAAAAGTGCTTTCTTTTTACTTTTGGTGGCATGGTAAATCGGTAAGGCAACGGCTAGCCCCTCAGGAATATTGTGGATGGCTATCGCGATGGCTATTCCGATTCCGAGATTGACATCCTGAATCGTAGTCAGAAAAGTGACTAAACCTTCAGGAAGGTTGTGTACAGCTAAAGCTATAGCAGTAACTATTCCTGTCCTGTAAAGCCCTTTTGCTTTTTGGGAATCAATCTTTTCTGAGCCTATTTCAGCCAGGTTTTCTTTTGAAATATTGAATTTTCCGGCTAGCCAACTCATCAGCAAACCCAATAATCCGATAATAATCAATCCACCTATGAAATATAAGGTAACCCTGAGATAGGCTTCTGATTCATCTTCATACTGTTCTTTGAAGGTATCCAAAGCACCGTAGATCAATTCAACAAATGATATGTATATCATTGCACCAGCCGCTAATCCAAGTCCAAATGCCAAGTAGCGGCTTTTACTGGCATGCCTGCTGAAAGCAGCCAAACCTCCGATCCCTGTGGAAAGGCCAGCCATTGTAGTCAGGACAAAAGCATATATGAGGTTATCGTCAAATTCCATTTATTTATAAAAATTCAATTTCAAAATACTTCTATTTATCAATTCAACCCAGCCTCCTATAGTCGGAAATACTATTTTTTATGATTAGCCAACTTTCCTTCAGTTGATTGATTTAAGTTTAACATCATATTGGAGTCAATTTCAAAATGCCCATTACATTTTCATCGGGTACCATATAATTGACATCTGGCAAAATATTCTATTTGTTAATCTCCAATCTCAAAGTGTTACCACATATAATTTACTCTCCTATCAATTTGTAATTTTGAGATTTGAGTTAACTTTCTATAAATATTTACAAAAACCATGACAAAAAAGAAGCATACTGTTGTTATTTTATTATTTGAAGAAGTGGAAGTATTAGACTTTGCAGGTCCATTTGAGGTTTTTTCTGTTACCGCTGAATTGTCGGGATACACACTTTTGGATGTCGTAACTGTCAGCAAAACCGGAGGGGTAATACGTGCCAAAAACGGTCTTAGGGTCATTCCTGACCATAGTTTGGAGTTGGTTCAGCACGCAGATATCCTTATTATTCCGGGAGGGGATGGGAGTAAAGCCATGATTGAGGATCAAATAGTGCTGGATTGGATAAAAAAACTTTCTTCTAATTCCCAAGTCACTATGTCGGTGTGTAGCGGTGCGAGAATTTTGGCCAAACTGGGGTATTTGGATGGGAAGGAGTTTGCCACCCACCAATCTGTTTATGAAGATGTGTTACAGTTGACTCATAATGGCAAAGCAGCCAGGGACAGCCGCTTTGTGGATTTAGGGCAAATAATGACCGCTGCCGGAGTGGCTGCGGGAATTGACCTTTCTTTACATATTGTTCAGAAAATCTTTGGGAAGGAAGTCAAAGAGAGAACCGCGAAGTATATGGAATACCAATAGCGGTTAACATTGTTTAGATTTTAAACCTCAATCGAATTTCATTTCTGGGATTTCACCCTCAACAACCAATTTGCCTGCTGTTTTTTCCTTGATTTCTTCCACACTTACTCCTGGAGCGCGTTCAATCAGTTTAAAACCGCCTTCTGGTAATATATCCAAAACAGCAATATCAGTCACTATTTTCTTGACACATCTGATGCCGGTGATAGGAAGAGAGCATTTTTGCAAAAGCTTAGATTTCCCATCTCTGCTACAATGCTGCATGGCAACGATAATATTTTCGGCAGATGCCACCAAATCCATGGCACCACCCATACCTTTAACCATTTTGCCTGGAATTTTCCAGTTGGCAATATCTCCTGTTTCAGAAACTTCCATCGCTCCAAGAATAGTCAGGTGAACATGCCCACCTCTAATCATGGCAAATGATTCTGCAGAGTTGAACAAAACAGAACCTTTGGCCATGGTAATGGTTTGCTTACCTGCATTGATAAGGTCAGGATCTATTTTATCCTCTGTAGGGAAGGGACCTATTCCTAAAAGACCGTTTTCTGACTGCAATACCACTTCAAGATTATCAGGAATATAATTTGCCACCAATGTGGGAATGCCAATGCCTAAGTTGATATATTGCCCATTTTGTACCTCTTTGGCAATTCTTTGGGCGATTTGATCTTTGTTTAACATATCTATAAGTTTTTTGGGTCTATTTTTTAGTTAAAATTTGATGATATAAAGCAGAGATACAATAGAAATATGGTAGAAATAAAATAGGTATAAGATGGAAGTAATTTTGATAAATAATGGATATACAATAGAAATAAGGTTGAAATACTTTAGAAATACAATTGAAATATGATTAAGTAATCAAGGTATATACCTTCTAATCCAACCTGATCTAGAAATTTATATCGCGAAGCATATATCTTTTAATATCGCGCAGCATATATCTATTTATATTTAATATCCTTATTCCTTTAGAAAATGTTTAATTCCACTAATCCGACCTGATCTAGAAATTTATATCGCCGAAGGCATATTTCTATTTATTTCACGAAGTATATATCACCGTAAGTTATCTCTTCGACACCGTCCTTTGCTCAATCCGCTTTTCATAATCTTTTCCCTGGAAAATGCGCTGCACATATATTCCCGGTGTATGTATGGCATTGGGGTCCAGCTCTCCTGCAGGGACCAACTCCTCCACTTCGGCTATAGTGATTCTACCAGCAGCCGCCATCATTGGATTAAAGTTTCTTGCGGTGCCTTTAAAAATAAGGTTACCTGCAGTATCTCCTTTCCAGGCTTTGACAAAAGCAAAATCAGCTTTCAGCCATCTTTCCAGTAGGTATAATTTCCCTTCAAACTCCCTGATTTCTTTACCATCTGCTACTTCTGTTCCTACTCCTGCAGGCGTGAAAAAGGCCGGAATTCCAGCTCCTCCCGCTCTCACTCGCTCTGCCAAGGTGCCTTGAGGGATTAATTCTACTTCAAGTTCACCGCTAAGCAACTGTCTTTCAAACTCAGCATTCTCACCTACATAAGAAGAGATCATTTTCTTGACCATTTTCTTTTTGAGCATCAGGCCTATGCCAAAATCATCAACTCCTGCATTATTGGAGATGCATGTTAAGCCACTGAGGTCTTTTTCCAGCAGTGCTTGGATGCAGTTCTCGGGAATTCCTGAAAGTCCGAAACCTCCCAACATCAACACCGAATCAGAAAATACATCTGCTACGGCCACTTTTGCATCGGCTACAGTTTTATTGATCATACAATATCTATTTTGGTTATACTTGGGTCAGGATACGCTTTGCATCCTTTTTGTCTTGACTCAATTGGTTTTTCAAGGCATCAAGTCCAGAAAATTTCACCTCTGGCCGGAGGTATGCTTTTAAATGGACACAAACTCTTTTATCATAGAGGTCACCTTCGAAATCAAAGAGATTGACCTCAATGGTCTGACTTTCTCCATTGACAGTAGGCCTCATACCTATATTCAGCATGCCATTGTAACGTGTGCCTTCTACATACACTGTTACCGCATATGCACCACCGCATGGAATCAGTTTATAGTCATGGGGGACATGGATATTTGCCGTTGGAAAGCCAATAGACCGACCTAGCTGCTGTCCTTTGATGATGATGCCATTGAGTTCATAATCTCTGCCAAGGTATTCATTGGCAGTACGGATGTCTCCTTCCTCCAAGGCCTTGCGGATTTTGGTACTGGATACTCCAACGTTGTCTACGTCTTCACGGGAGATTTCCTCCAGTTCAAAATGGAATTTATTAATATTATCTTTGAGGTATTGGAAACTTCCCTCTCTGTTTTTGCCAAACCTATGGTCATATCCTATGACCAATTTACGGGTTTGGATTTTATCTATGATTATTTTTTGGATAAACTCTTCTGAACTGAGATTTGAAAACTCTTTTGTAAAAGGAATGGTCAACAAATGGTCAACTCCGAAGTTTTTGAGTAAGCGTGACTTTTCCTCAAAAGTTGAAAGAAGTTTTAACCTGTGTTCGTTTGGATACAATACCATTCTAGGGTGAGGCCAAAAAGTGATCATCACTGTCTCACCGCCAATTTCTCTGGCGATATTCTGTATTCTTTGAAGGATTTTTTGGTGCCCAAGGTGTACCCCATCAAAGGTTCCGCTTGTTACCACCGGGTTGATGACCGGTTCAAAATGTTCTATTCCTTCATAAATTTTCATCCTTCCGAGATTTGATTTTTTCAATCAGTTGCTCAAGATCATCTGCTTGATCCAACGTATACTCTCCAATTCGGGTACGGCATAAAGAAGACATATAGCCACCTACTTTCAGGATTTCTCCCAAATCCCTGGCAATGCTCCTGATATAAGTGCCTTTGGAACATATAATCCTAAAATGAACGGTGGGGTTTTCGAATTTTGTGATTTCAAACAATGAAACCCTTACCGGTCTTGCTTCCATTTTGACCTCATGGCCTTTTCTTGCTGACTCATACACCCTTTTACCATCTACTTTAATGGCTGAGTGCATGGGTGGAATCTGCAATATATCACCAGTAAGTTGACTGGCCGCTTCCCTCACCTGTAATATGCTGATATGAGAGGGATCAGCTACTTCTACAATTGGTTTTTCCAGATCAAAGCTTTCTGTAGTTTTCCCAATTACAAAAATGCCGGTATACTCCTTTTCCTGTCCCATAAAGGACTCTATGGACTTGGTTTTTTTTCCTGCACACACAATCAGCAAACCTGTCGCTAAAGGGTCCAAGGTACCGGCATGCCCGACCTTTTTGATTTTTAGTGCATTTCTCACCTTTTTGACCACATCAAAAGATGTCCATTCCAAAGGTTTATTAATCAAAAATACTTCTCCGTATGGTTCTTCCTGCATATTATAAATATAGTCCAGCGAAAATGGCTATCAGTCCCACGATAGAACAATATATGGCAAAATAGGTAAGTTTACTTTTTCTTACCAAAGCAATCATCCAGGTGCAAGCAAAATACCCGGATACAAAAGCTGCCAGAAAACCAAAGGAAAGGTATCCAAAACTCTCTACATTATAAGTGAGAGCCCCGTCAAGAATATCCTTGGCTATTTTTCCAAAAATCAGCGGAACTACCATTAGAAAGGAAAACCGTGCTGCTTTGGTTTTGTCTATGCCTAAAAGAACTGAGGCGGAAATAGTAGCACCTGATCTTGAAATTCCGGGAAGCATGGCTACAGCTTGTGCCAAACCTACAAGTACAGCATTCGGAAAGCTGACAGGTTTTTCAGTATTCTTGGCTTTGTCAGCCAAAAACAACAGTAGGGCAGTCACCAAAAGCATGAAGCCTACAAAAACAATTTGACCTCCAAAAAACTGTTCCAGTTGTTCTTCAAAGAACAAACCTATGATAACAGCGGGAATCATAGAAAGGACAATCTTGCCTACAAATTGGGTCTCTTCATTCCATTTGAATTTAAAAAGTCCTTCCAAAAGAATGACAATATCTTTTCTGAAAACCAATAGGGTAGCCAGTGCTGTGGCAAAATGAAGTACCACGGTAAACATCAGGCTTTCTTCTGGGATTTTCTCATCTCCAATTATAGCAGAAGCCAATTCCAAGTGTCCGCTTGAAGAAACGGGCAAAAACTCGGTCAATCCTTGAATGATTCCAAGGATGATCGCATCAATGATTTCCATGAATTATTTGTTTTCTGTTTTGTGAAAAATGGCGTAAAACTGAAAAAGAAAGCCTGCCAAAGTTACGATTGGCCCAAGTACTGTTCCCAAGACCCCAAAACCATGTGGTTCTTTATCGAGTCCTATTATGGTAAAGCCAAGGATGATGATCCCCAAACCAATAAGCATGAGGACGTAGTTTTTTTTGGTAAATGCAAAATGAGGATTAGCCATGATTAGTATAATTCGTCCAAAGACATGTTTAAGTATTTATTTACGGCCTGCAGCGTACTGAAGACGGATAGCAGGGCTCCAATGATGATCAATGCTCCAAAAAGGTAATACAGTAAGGTGTAATCCTGAAGCATGGCAAAGCCATCAATATTGGCTTTCGTATATTCAATTATTCCGAATAGTAAAAAGGAAGCGATACACCCAGCAATTATGCCAAAACCTAAGGCACGTCCTAGGAAAGGTTTTCGGATAAAGCCTCTAGTAGCCCCTACCAGTTGCATGCTACGAATGAGGAATCTTTGTGAGAAAAGGGCAAGTTTTATAGTGTTGTTGATCAACATCACCACAGTAAAGATCAGAATCAGGATAAATCCCCCCATGACCAAAGCTACCTTAGTCAGGTTTTGGTTGATGGATTCCACCAAATCTGCCATATAAGTGACTTCAAAAACCCCGTCAATGAGCTGAATCTCTTCTACCAACTCCTCAATCTGCTCGGCTGTCTGATATTCCTCAGCTATAGCGATGGTGTAACTGTCCCTCAAGGGGTTGTCATCCAAAAACTTGGTGAAATCTTCCCCTGTATCTTCAAGAAAGGAAGCCGCTGCCTCATCCTGTGAAATAAATACCAATGAAGGTTTGTCTTCTTTTTGAAGAACGTAGGGTTTGGATTCAATTAAATCACCGATTTTGGCAATTTCCTGATCACTGAGATTTTTATTGAGAAAAACCTGCACCTCAATATTCTCCCGAATGATACTTGTGAGTGTTTTGGCCTGAATAACGATCACTCCAAAAAGTCCCACAATAAAAAGGGAAAGTGTGGTGCTGAACAATACTGAAACAAATTTAAACCTTCCTAATCTGGTTTTCTTTCTTGGATTTACCCTCATATTCCTTTTGGATTCTGCCAAAATTAAACAGCTTGGTTTAGTAAACCAATCTTATTCTTTGAAATCAATTGCAATTACTTTTTTATCTGCCACCACATAGGCTATATCACCTTCCTGAACCTTCATCGTCGCCAAGCCGGTAAATCTTCCAAATGCAGGCATCACCAATTGGTTTTGACGGAAGAAAAAACAGGCAGCCTTCAATTGTTGCCTACCTTTTCCTCTTAGACTTACCCCAGGAT
The DNA here is from genome assembly GCF_007692705.1 of Mongoliibacter sp. Taxonomy (GTDB): domain Bacteria; phylum Bacteroidota; class Bacteroidia; order Cytophagales; family Cyclobacteriaceae; genus Mongoliibacter. Next base: position 12,928 of record NZ_REBN01000170.1, on the reverse strand, counting down.
GGATATGGCCACATACATTTAACAACCCTTCTTGAATCATCTCTAACGGTTCGTGACTGAGCAATAAACGCTCTAAAACCAGAGTGGATTCATGAACTTGCCATAGTTCTGAACGGTATATTTCAGCAGGTAGTATGTCATGATTGCCTTTGATGAGATGAAAAGAAATCTCCGGAAAATATTCTAAAAAAACCTCCAAGTCATTCCACGAGGTATTCCAGTCACTGTGAAAAAGGTCACCAAGAAAATAAACGGTCTCGGAAGGATAGTCATTTAAAAGCTTCTGGATTTTGATAAAATCATTTGTGTGTACACTTTCTGGTACGGGTACTCCTGCTTTTCTAAAATGAGCAGCTTTACCAAAATGAGGGTCTGCAATCAATAAAGCTTTTGATTTTGGCAAATAAATGGATTTTTCTGGTAAAAGCTGTAATTCTTCTCCCTCCCAATGGATTGATAATTTTCCTTGTGACACTCTCTTTATCCTAATATTTGTTAATATCCGTGATTTACCAGCATTCTTTCAGACAAAATGAAACATTTCAAACTTAATCTGACTTGTAAAAGTATTACATATCATGAATAACAAACCTCTAATGTTAAGAATAATTGTATGAAGAAGATAATATTGAGTATATGCTTTGGAATTTTTATGTGCTGTATGTCTTCCGTTTTTGCGCAAGATTCAGATGCAATATTAGGGGAATGGTATACCACCGAAAAAGATGCGAAAATTGAGATTTTTAAAGATCAAGGGAAATACCATGGTAGGATAATCTGGATGGAGGAACCGGAAATTGACGGTGAACCTGTGCTTGACAATAATAATGTTGATAAAAGTAAAAAGGGAAGACCTATCATGGGGATGCGCTTACTTAACGATTTTAGATTCAATAGCGGAAAGTGGGAAGATGGCACCATCTATGACCCAAGAGATGGTAAAACCTACTCCTGCACCATCAAAAAGAAAGACGATCAAACTATTGAAGTCCGGGGGTATGTGGGTGTTTCTCTGATAGGAAGAACTGTAGAATGGTATAAGGCTGATTGAGAAAAGTCAATTCCTTCTCAGGTATTATTTCTTGCTGATTTTATTCATACTTATATTTCTCTGCATGCGTGATTTAAAAGTGTCCATCTCTTTGGGAGCTTTGGAGGCATGTTTGGTAGCTCGTCCTTGCACCCTTTTGCGCCACATTTTAAAAGAGCTTTCCTTCATCTCCCTACGCATCAGCTTAATAACTTCCTTTTCACTGACCCCAAATTGAGCTTCAATGGCATCGAATGGAGTACGGTCCTCCCAAGCCATTTCTACAATTCTGTCTATTTCTACTTGATTCAATTCCTTTGATTTCTGCATTTTTTAAAAACTTTGAAAGGATGACTTTGTTTAATTCCCGATGCAGAAAGTAAACGTCATTTGGCTGAAAAGGGACCTTAGACTACAGGATCATGAGCCGTTAAAAAAAGGAATTGAGGCAGGCCTGCCATTGGTGTTGCTCTATTGTTTTGAGCCTTCATTAATTCAGGCTGCGCAAAGTGATATAAGGCATTGGAGGTTTGTTTGGCAAAGCATCCAAGACCTGAATAATAAATTAAAGTTTTTCGATACACAGGTACATGTTTTTTTTAGGGAAGTGGATGAAGTATTCTCTATACTTCTGGGGAAATATCAAATCGAAACAGTGTTTTCTCACCAGGAGACAGGGATTGGGATTACTTTTGAGAGGGATTTATTAATGGCTGAATTTTTCCAATCAAATGGAATAGTTTGGAAAGAATTTCAGCAGCAGGGAGTTCTTAGAGGAAGAAAAGATAGGAAAAACTGGTCAAAGGACTGGTATAAAATGATGTCTAAACCGCTTGAAAATCCAGAATTGGGAAAAAGTAATTTTTACACCTTGCCTAAAGAGCTGATGATGAATTCCAATGCTGAAAATATCCCGGAAGCTTGGAAGGTTATCGATTCCAAGATGCAACAGGGTGGGGAAGATTTGGCGCATAAATACCTGAATTCATTCCTTAAGGATAGGGTTCGCAATTATAACAGACATATCAGTAAACCCGAACTTAGTAGGAGGGGATGCAGTCGTCTTTCTCCCTATATCGCTTGGGGAAATATTTCCATAAGGCAGGTTTATCAGGCTGCAGAAAAGAGGAAGAAAGAGAAATTTCAGGTTAGGAACTTCACCAATTTTCAATCAAGGTTAAGATGGCACTGCCATTTTATCCAAAAGTTTGAAATGGAATGTACAATGGAATTCAAAAACATCAATCAAGGTTTTGACCTGATGGAAAAACCCCTGGATGAAGTAAAAGTGCGGGCGTGGCAAGAAGGTAGAACGGGATTCCCATTGGTGGATGCCTGTATGCGTTGTTTGGTGGAAACCGGTTATCTGAATTTCAGGATGCGTGCCATGTTGGTTTCTTTTTTAACACATCACCTATTTCAACATTGGAAAAGTGGATCTGCGCATTTGGCCAAGCAGTTTTTAGATTTTGAACCGGGTATTCATTATCCACAATTACAGATGCAGGCTGGGGTAACAGGTATCAATACCGTAAGGATCTATAACCCCGTAAAACAATCCTATGAACATGACCCAGAAGGTGTTTTTATTCGAAAGTGGGTTCCTGAGCTTCAGTCGCTTCCCAATGTGCTGATACATGAACCTTGGAAAATTACGGGGATAGAATCTGCCATGTATGGAATAGACATAGGAAAAGATTATCCCTTTCCCATAGTGGATCTGGAGAAATCAGGCAAGTTTGCCCGTGAGAAAATCTGGTCTGCTCAAAAACTTCCGGAGGTGAAAAATCAGGCCTCCATAATTTTGAAAAAACATACCGTACCCAATAGGTGGCCTTAATTGTATGATAAACCTATCGTTTGACTTTTGACATCCAGTCTCCCCAGGAAAGTGCAATCCTGCTACTCAAAATCCCGATCAGACCTGCAATGACCAAACCTTTTACCAGCTCAATTCCCATACTTGTATACAAAGGATGGAAAATATAGCGGTATGGAGAATCAGGATTGGCAAAATAAGGGAGAGAGTACCTCCCAAAAAACCATCCTCTTCCATATTCGGATTGAAGTAATTCTGAAAAATACCATTGCGAGGGGAAGAAGCTGAGTAGAAACCCAGCCGAAATCATTGCTGCTAAAAGCCATTTATTTGTGTCTCTGTATTTATGGATAATCACATCTATCGCAACAGCAGGAACAATCAGGATCAAAGGGAAATGAAATGGTTGAAACCTGGTGATGAAATTATAAACAGGACTGAGTTTGGGTTCTGCTGGGAAGAGAGGCAATATCCAGACCATAGCAGCCATCAATAAAGTATATACTACAGCCATTTTTGTAGCTCCCCATCGGTAAGGAGACGCAAAAGCTACTGATACCATGAGTAAAGGAAAAGCTGCCATGGAAATCTGATAAGCCAAAGTCCCATGAAGTTTGCTGAGCATCAGATATTCTGCAAAGAAGGTATAACCCATTACAAGTAGAAAGCCGGAACTCAGGGCATAAAGCCAATGTAAGTGTATTCTTACCTGATTTTTGAGATTTGATCCAAGGCGGTTTTGTACGGCCAATACGGAAATCAGAGCTCCAAACTGAATCATGATCATTCCCAAGCCCAATACTGCGTGTGGAGGAGAAAGTATTTTCACATCCAAGCCATAGCTGTTGTGCCACCAGTCATCAAAAGGTGCAGAAGTCAACATGGCAAATGCTCCCCATATACAGAACATTGCACCAAGACTTCCATGAAAAATACCCCAAAATCTAATATTTCCACCTTTCTCTTCCTCGCTTCCCCAAAAACTTGTTTTCAATACATTTATTCCTGAAAATAGACCGGCAATCAATGCACCTATATAAATCGCAATGTGTGGAGGAGAAAAAAGCCCATCCCTACCAACGCTCATGTGCCAGGAAATATCCCATTGCAAGCCTATGGCAATGCATAGAGAAGCAATGACCGAGGCATAAATATAGGTGGGGATCACTCTTATAGAATCAGTTTTTTCAACTGTTTTTATCTCTTCTTTGATCAAGGTTGCCGTGATATTGGTTTGCATTTTTTTTCAGTTTATCCCCTTATTTTTTTCAAATAACTTCCACATCAAAAGCACCATTGACAATTTTACCGTCAATTTTCACCTGGATCCATAGCCTATAATTTCCCTCTTCGGGAAAGGCATAGGGAAAACTGACCATGGTATGTTCTTGGTGCTCCTCATCCAGCCATTCATAGTGTATCATGTCGCCCATCAGTAAAGAATCCCGTTCTACTTCGGGTAAAGCATCCAGGTAGGATATTACTTGATCTATGCTATCTTGGAAGCTATAAGCTGTAGGGAGATTTTGAAAGCCAACCGCTCCGCTATTGAATCTGTTTTCAAGGGCTTGTTGGGAACCCATAGAGTAATTGCCGGTTGGATGCAGGTGAATATATACTGAACCATCATGTTTGAGGACTACGGCATGTCCCATCATACCCAGATAAGGTTCCAATAATGCAGCCTCTCCATTAGGGTCAAATAATGCGAAATTAAGGTTGTAGAGCTTTCCCGCTTCAAATTTGTCATTTTCTGTTTCCCATACAGCAGAAAAGCCGTTGGGTAAAGGAGTCTTGATGCCAGGTTTGCCACAGATCATGATATCTCCGTCCAAGGTACTTGATTGGTTGGAAATGGGGTTAGAAAAGGTATAGGTATCGTCTCTTCCTAAAACCACTTCTTTTTGAGCAGCCAGTTGAAAATCTTCAGATTCCGGAACCTGGAGATCGCTGATTATGGTTTCAGAAAAACCCGTAAACCTGGTAATATCCGCAAATACATGATATTCTCCCGAAGGTAAAGGAGGAAGCTTTACCTCATAATTCAAGCTGTCAAGCCTTTTGGGATGCAGGTGGGCAAACACATCCAAATCTCCTTTTCTAATCAAAAACATATGCATCAGCTTTCCATGGTCGGGAACCATGTAAGAGATTTTTCGGGTAATTCTACCCTGCTTAAGGGTAGTAGAATCTATTGTCATCAGGAGATAATTCCCCTCTGACTTTTGTTGAAATTCGGAGTTGGCCTCTATGGGTTTGAACATATTCCCCTGATAAACTTCAGCTTCTGCATCCCACCAGCTTTTTCCACCCCATAGCAGTAAAAAAATAATTATAGATCCAATAGCCGTACCAATGTATTTTCTTTTGGCGAGTCTATGGTCTCTTGGGACACCTGGTTCCCGAAGGCTGTCACCCATGGAAGAGGCTATGATCGTGACAAGCAAAATAACCAAAAACACTCCCAAAATGGATAAGGCAATGCCCAATTCCAAGGGCATATCATTTTGCGCAGTTGGCATGGCCATTACAGGGATAATGGCTTCATATGTGTCATTTCCATCCTTTAAAACCAATTGCACAGAGGAAGTGCCAGACTCCATAAACCACATTTCCCCTTCGTATTTACCTTTTTCATCTTTCACGGCAATAAGAGGGTCTGCTGTGGGTGTTCCCTGAATACCTGCTGACCAATACACTGGCCTGGCTTCGATAGAGATGCCTTCTGGATTTTCTGGTAAAATAACTGTGACCAGAGCAGTACCCGGCACTACTGCTGGAGGATTGATGTTGGCCAATACGCGGTAGGGACCTAATAAACCTTCAAATATTACCCCAGGACTTCCTACGTGTGAAGAAAAAATGAAGAGTAAGCCTATTACCGTAAAGCACTTTAGCGTGTGTTTAAATATTTTTTTTAAATACATTGGTCTTTTGTTTAAACTTACCTCTTTATTTGTTTCATCCAGTTTCCCCAAGAAAGCGCAACCCTGCTTGAAGCAATTCCTAACAAAATGGCGATCCCTGCACCTTTGATGATTTCAGGAGTGGTAGAAATAAGATTTGGGTGGAATGTATACCTGTAGGGGTAGTCTGGATCAGAAGCATAGGTCCAGCTGAACCTTCCAAAAAACCAACCCCTAGCAGCTTCAGTGGTAAGGAATTCTGCAAAATACCATTGAACTGGAAGAAAAACCAAAACAAACCCCAATGCTAGAAGTCCTGATAAGGCCCATTTATTCATGTTTTTAAACTTTAAGAGAATGATATCAATGAGCAGTGCCGGAGCGATAAGCATTAGTGGAAATTCAAATGGTTGCATAACAGAAACAAAGTTTCTGATAGGACTCAATTTAGGCTCTGCAGGAAAAAGTGGTAAAATCCATACCATTGCGGCCATCAGTAATGTGTAAGCAATAGCCATTTTGGTTGCTGCCCATCTGTATGGAGCTGCATAGGCTACTGAAACCATGAATAATGGAAATATGACAGCTGCTATTTGGTAAGAGTAAATACTGTGCATTCTCATGAGAAAAAAGTATTCGGAAAAGATTACAAAAACCATCACAAGTAAAAAACCAGAGGACATCGCATACATCCATTGCATATGCATGACAGTACGCTCATGCGCGATTCCTTTGAGCCTGTTTTGTAGAGATGTAACTGAAACTAAAGCTCCAAACTGAATCATTACTATACCCATTGCCAGTAGTGCGTGTGGCGGAGACAATATTTTTACATCCAATCCATACGTATTGTGCCACCAATCGTCAAAAGGTGCTGAAGTCAACATGGCGAAAGCTCCCCAAATACAGAACATAGCCCCCAAAGAGGCATAGAAAATTTTCCAGAAATGTATGCTGGATGATTTCTCCTCAGCACTGCCCCAGAAGCTTGTTTTTAGAACTTTGATGCCTGAAAAAACACCTGCAATGACAGCTCCCAGGTAAATGGCAATATGAGGCGGTGAAAACAAAGTATCACGACCTACGGTCATGTGCCAGGAAATATCCCAGATCAAGCCCACTGCGATGCAGAGTGACGCGAAAACTGAAGCATACACGTAAGTGGGGATCTGTCTTACAATGGACGTGGATTCTTTTTCTAACGGCTTATCTAGTACCGCCGAACTTAATACTGCTTTCATGGTAAGTGGTTTTAAAAGAACAATTTATGTAAAAATGTAATACTTTTTGTGATGAGAGTTTGAAAATATATGACTGCTACCATAAGACTTATCTAAATCCCTCAGTTCAGACAAAAGCGTGAAGCTTCAGAAGATCATCAAATTAATACCATTGAAAAAAGATTTTTTTATATCCAGAAGGGAAAGCCTCAAGTATATTAAAGATGGCCTTACCACTTGAAACTGTATGTTAATGGAATTGATCATCAATGTAAGCGCCAATCTATCTTGCATAGGATTTCCCTTTTTGGGGAATTTTTTCTTTTAATATTACTTTAAAAATTCATTTACAAAGATTGACACTTTTTTGCTTATTGATTTGAACATTTAAAATCAACTTTAAATATTTCCAAAATCACATAAGTCCTCATTCACTTTAGAGACAAAAAACAACAGGCATAGGGAGTATTAATTTTAATAATATTTTTCGTTTAAACTTCCCAAGTGAAATTTATATTTAGAATTTTAAATTCTTAATTAACTGAATAACAATATTTTATTCTTTTTAATATGCAGGTTAATATGATTTTCAGAAATGCAAGTTATGGTGGTAAGCGCCATTTTTTATTTTTAACTTTCACATTCCCATTCCTATTTACAAAACTTTTATAATGTGAAAAAAGGGAAACAAAACCTCGCGGAACAAGTTGATAAAGTATGCTTTTAATGATTTTTGGTACAAAACCTGCATCATAAATCTTGAAGTTTTAAAGCGCTTTAAATACCAAATTTTCCCGATATGTTTGATCTAGAAAAAAACGAAATTAAATTTCTTTACAATAGCAATACCCTCGCAGATAAAGAGGCTTACGGGTACGTTATAACGCTTGAAAATTATAAAATCAACGAACTAGACATATACAAGAATGATTTGACACCTACCCAATTGTCAGAATTGGCAAAGAAAATGAATGTTAAAGTAATTGATCTGTTTGACGAAAAGTCTGATTTTTTCAAAGAAAATATAAAAGGAAAGGATATCAGCGACCACGATTTGTTGGATATTTTGGTAGAAGAAAAATCTGCGCTGAAAACTCCCATATTGATCACAAATTCTTCAGTGAAAGTGATAGAATACGCAAGGGAGATCATCAGCATGGACTTGGCCTTTAAGGAAACTAAATTTAAAGACGAACTCAATAAATAAACTAGAACCATGAAAACAACAGATAAGAGAGTATTTAAAAAATTAGGATATAAAGAAAATGAATCTGAAAAAATCGTTGAATCTCTGAATAAACTTTTAGCAAATTATCATGTGCATTATCAGAAACTCAGAAACTTCCATTGGAATGTTACAGGAAGTGATTTCTTTGATCTACATGAAAAATTTGAGGAACTGTACAATGAAGCGAAAGTAAACATTGATTTGGTGGCAGAAAGAATTCGTGTTTTTGGTATGACACCTTTCAGTTTGATTACAGATTATCTCGAACACTCTGATATCAAAGAAGTAGGAACTGATCTTTCATCTAAAGAAATGGTTGACGAGGTCTTAAAGGATTTTGAAATACTCAATGATAACCTTGATGAGTGTGCGAAAAAGGTAGCTGAACTGGGTGATTCTGCAACCGAAGATATGTTAATCGCTTTCATCAAAGACATAGAGCTTCATCATTGGATGTTAACCTCTTTCCAGAAATAAGAATAAAAAAAGCTTCTGAAATTTTTCAGAAGCTTTTTTTTGATTAAACCCAACGCATTATTTTTGACCTGGATTATAGCGCCTGCGTTCATTTTTTTTGACATCTTCTTTGTAATAATGTACGTCCTTGAAGATTCCTTCGGCATATAGTTCGGCTTGATCTACAAAATGAGGTGAAAATGGATTGCCGCTTTGACCACCTGCCAGCAAGCTTTTTGCCTTGACTTTATCTCCAAATTCCACTACTGCCACAAAGCTGTTGCCTACATTTCCGTACCACTTTTTAGTATTGGGATATGACCTACTACCATAGGCGGCCAAAGATCCCCACAGTGATGAATTGTAACCAATTGGCAAACTCGGTAATTCATCAAAAAACTGTCCCTGAATTTCGTTGGTAACTCTTTGAAAGCGATTGATCTCTCCCCAGGCTGTGTTCCAAGTTCCAAAGTCTTCTTCTAATTTATCAATAGCTCTTTCAAATGCATCAATCATTTTTTGATCATCCATATTTTCTGCGATAAAATCGAAGATATAAGCATCCCAGGGTCTATCTAAACTCCTTAATTCTGCCATCAACTGATTTCCCCAGAATACTGCCAAAGAGGTTCCTACTGATGAAACACCCGTTTTAAGGTCCCACTGGGAGATAGCATTGATTGGTTTTTTCAACTTCAATTTTTGATCATTTTCCTCAGGAAGTTTTTCATAAGCATTTAAAAGTGCAGGAATAATTGGTTCAAAAGCCATCAAAGTTGGCTCATATCCAACATCCTTTGTAAGGGATTCCATAGTATAATCCTTTTTCCCAGTCATTATTCTCACGGCATTAATGCCGCGGGCATTTTCCAAATCCCAGGCCATATACCCAGGATAATCTGCCTGAACAGGACTGTAAGGCCCTGCTGCCGTAAATGGTGTAGAGTTGCAGTTTTGTATCCATCCGTTTTCGGGATTTTCAATGTAGATCATTTCATCCACTTCATGCAGTCCCTTCCAGTCAGTTTCAGGATTGCTTCCATCCACCACGCCTCTCCAACCAAATTTTGGATCTCTTACAGGAATGAAATTTCCATGGTAATAGACAATATTACCATCTCTGTCTGCATAAACTGTATTGTTAGAAGAGTTGGTTTTTAAATCCATAGTAGCCTTAAACTCTTGGTGATTTTTGGTTTTAGTCCTTAGATAAGACTGTGTTAAGGCTTTCTCTCTCTCCACCATCAATGCTATCGCTACCCACTTCCCGTCTTCTTCTCGGATTACAGGACCGTGATGGCTATAATAAACAGTGAATTCTCTTTCAAGTATTTGATTACCGTCTCTATACTTGGTCAGTACCTTTTTTTCTTTCAGCGGTCTCCATTCCCCACCAAATTTATAATGATAGCTGTTATTCCTTTTTTCTACTGTTAAAGCAAAATGGTCAATGGCATCGGCTTTACTAGAAGTATGCATCCATCCATTATATTCATTAAATCCCTGATAGATAAAAAATTGTCCCCAAGTAACAGCACCATAAGCATTTAATCCCTCTTCTGAGACCATATGGACTTCAGGACGAAAATAGAATGAGGTATGAGGGTTGATAAATAGTAGCGCATTTCCTGATTTAGAGAGTTTGGGAGCTATTGCAAAACCATTAGAACCTCTAGGTTCCTCGTCCCAATCCCTTTCCTGATAGACCAATCCGGTATGAGATTCTTTGTCGTAGAAATCTTTCAAGTCATTGACGGAGATGGTTTCAATATCACCGCCTATACTTCCTTCCGAAAAAGTCAATGCCATCCAAGGTTCAAATTTGGTCAGAAGTTTGGGTTTCACGTCTGGATGAGTGTGCAAATAGTAGTTGATACCATCTGCCCAGGCATCCATTAGGGATTTGAGCCAGTCAGGGGAATTATGATATTCTTCTTTGACTACGGCTTCATCGATATACATTTTCATCCTCAAGTCAGCATAAAGTTCTTTGATACCCTCAACTTCTGCTTTTCTGCCTAGCGAGAAAATATAATTGGACTCAACCCTGTTGAAGTCGTCTTCGCATTGGGCATATATCATTCCAAAAACAGCATCTGCATCAGTTTCGCCATAGATGTGAGGTATACCGTATTCATCTCTTATTATTTCTGTTCGGGAAGATCTTTCTTTCCAGCGGTCAAGGTCATTTTGTGCTATGGCTGGCAGAAGAACTGTAAAAAGTGCCAGAACAAATAAAACTCTTCTCATCATATTTTGGGTGTCTTTGTTGATCTGCTAAAATAGGAATATCAGGACATCAATCAATCAATAATTACGGAAATGGGAAATCTTAATAGCCTAAGGTTGCAATTTACCCTGTTGTTCGAATGCGAACAACGTTTGTAATGTTTTTGAACATCTGCTTTAGTGATATGGGGCTCACACTATGTTATAATTGATAATTGGCATTGGCTGAAAAATTGTAAATACTAAAATAAAAAAACCAGCTATGCTTACTTTCCTACTTTGGTTGATTCTCGCAATTCTTTGTTGGCCCCTGGCTATTTTGGCTTTATTTCTTTACCCTTTAATATGGTTGCTCTTGTTACCGTTTAGATTATTGGGTTTTGCCATTGACCTTTCTTTTTCCTTTGTGAAAAATCTGATTCTGTTGCCTTTTACACTTTTGGGTATGAGGAAGGTATGAAAAGGGAGCCAAGAGACTAGAAGCGAGAAACTAGAAGCGAGAGACGAGATACGAGAGATTAGCTAGAGCCAAGAATCAACCTGCTCCAAGTATCGGATAACCTCAAACATCTTCCCGGTAACACCGATAATTGGGGGAATTAAAATCTAAAATCTAAAATCTAAAATAACCAACTACCTCACCTTTGCTTTTTTGATTATTTTGGAAAAAACAGAGGGCAGCAACCTTTTGAGGTAGACGGCAAACCTTTCTTTCCCTCCAATTAAGACTTCTTCTTTTTTGGACTCCATAGCTTTAAAGATAGCCTTCGCACAGTCTTCTGCTGACATTCCTTTGGCTTGAGCTTCATCCATTTCATTGAGTGGGCTACCATCACCTGTTAATGCATTGACTGATACCTGTGTGCTGATGAACCCTGGACAGATCATTGTTACGGCTACATTGTCTCTGAAATGCTCTGCTCTTAAAGAATCAAAAAAACCATGTAAAGCATGTTTACTGGCAGCATAAGCAGAGCGATATGGAGAACCAAATTTCCCAACCAGGCTACTTACTACTCCAAAGTGACCGGATTTATTGGTAATAAAATGAGGCAAAATTGCTTTGCTGAGGGAAACAGTGCCAAAGAAATTGACCTCCATAATTTTTCGGTCAACCTCCAGCGTAGTATCTGCTGCAAGAGATCTTTGACTTATACCTCCATTATTGATAAGCACGTCAACCTTTCCGAAAGCCTGAATAGCCAATTGGGCTTTTTCCAACATGCTGTCAGCATCATTCAAATCCAGTGGCAATACATATATGTTTTTTTCAGAACCATTCTCCATACGGAACTTTTCAAGAGCTTCTTTATTCCTTGCAGATATGATGACTTTATGGCCATTGGCAAGGTATGTCTTGGCGAGTGCTTTGCCAATACCTGAAGAAGCTCCTGTGATCCATACTATTTTGAAGTTCATGGGTTTACTTTTTTGTAAGTCACAAATTCAAAGTTGTATTCATTTTTATCATCTTTTTTAAAAGATTCAGCGGCTGTCTTTTTCCATTGTTTAGGATTTATTTCGGGAAAAAATACATCCCCCTCAGGCCTTGCTTCAACTTCTGTCACCAGAAGCTCATCACAGATTGGTAGTGCTTGTTTGTATATTTCAGCACCACCAATGATGTAGACCTGATCCAAATGTTTCCCAATGCACAATTGAATGGCTTCCTGCAGAGAATGACACACCTTATGTCCTTCGGGAAGCTGAAAATCAGGATTTCTGGTAATCACTATGGATGTTCTGTTTGGTAATGGCTTTCCTACAGACTCATAGGTTTTTCTACCCATGATAATATGATGTCCGGAGGTAATTTGTTTGAAGAGCTTTAGGTCTGAAGACAGTCTCCAAATCAATTGGTTGTTTTTGCCAATGACATTGTTTTTGGCTTTTGCGACAATGATGGATATTTTCAAAATAATAGGAGTTTGGGATACAATATAACACAGATAGGTCGAGAATGACAAGCAAATCAAGTCTGCTAAAAAAAAATCCCGAAGTGCATGAATTCCTTCGGGATTTTAAGATGGGGTAAGAAAG
>NZ_REBN01000272.1 GCF_007692705.1 Mongoliibacter sp. | reverse complement strand
TACCATTCGGTACTGGCTTTTTTGCGTTTAAGCATTTTTGACTTACCAATGATGGTTTAAGCGGGTATTTACTAAAACCCGCTGCGGGAGGAAGGATCCTACAGCGGAGATGCCTGCCTGATAGCGGTAATAGGCGGCGCATTGAAGTGCAAGGATCGTTCTGAGAATCTGCAGCCCCACCTCATTTATTCAGACTATTTGGAATAAACTAAAGGTCTTTTTTTTGCCTAATAAATGTTCAAACTTAATGCTGGATAAAAGGGGCGCGACGTGCGTAGAATAAGATCAAAAAGTGAAGATCTTTAGACTCAGCTCTGATTTATGCTTTTGCTATTTCCTTACTTAAGGATATAAGGATAGCATCTAATTCTATATGAATATCAGATATCAATTTTTGCCTTGAAGATTCATCTAAATGCTCCATTGATTCAGCAGAGGCTGTATATTTGCTCAAATTATTTAGATCAAGATTTAATGCCACCCCTTTTATAGCGTGGCATGTTTGTTTAATGGCATTGGTATCCTTAGATGTTTTGCAAATATTTAGCAAATCCTCTTTTAACTTTGAGAGATTGGCACTGCTTACTTCTAAAAGTTCTTTAAAGAAATCAGGATCTGATTTTCTGAACTCTTCTAGTTTAGAGAGTATTTGAGTTTCTTTTTCTTGCCCTACAGATATGTCAATGTATTTCTCAATTTTTTCTTGAATATCAGCCACTACAACAGGCTTGGATAAATAATCATCCATACCTGCAGACAAGCACCTGTCATATTCACCTTTAACGGTACCAGCAGTTAGTGCTATGATTGGGACCCTTCCTCTTCCATTTTCATATTTCCTTATCTCAACGGTTGCTTCATATCCGCTCATTTCAGGCATCTGAATATCCATAAAAATTAAATCTGGATTATTCTCTATGTGGCTGTCTACAGCCTCTTTTCCATTTCTTGCTTCAAAAATCCTGGAGGAGGGTAAGATGTTTTTAACAATAGTTTTGGCCAAAAGCATGTTGACAGGATTATCATCAACCAATAGAATCTTAATTTTATTCTTACTTACAGTTTTATTGGGTTTATCGATAGCTATTATTTCTTTAACTAAGGACGGTTCGTTTGCTTTTTCTATAGGGAGGGTCAGCTTAAAGCTAAATTTGCTTCCTTTTCCAAGTTCTGTTTCTAACTCTAGTTTACTGTTCATTAACTTTAGGATTTTGTTGCTTATTGAAAGCCCAAGTCCTGTTCCCCCATATCGTCTAGTTGTTGAGTTGTCTTCTTGTGCAAAAGCTTCGAAAATGATATCTTTTTTCTCTTCAGATATACCTATTCCAGTGTCTATGACTGCAAATTCCAAATCAGCATAGTCTTCTTTTATCAGGTCTTCTGCAGTGATCACTAACTCTATTTTCCCTTCTTGCGTGAATTTCCCAGCATTACTCAATAAATTTATCAAAACCTGCTTAAGCCGAGTAGCGTCTGCAGAAAAATATGCAGGAAGATTTTCAGGTAATTTGATGATTATTTCTAATCCTTTCTCATCTGTCATAGGTTTGATTAATTTGACAGATTCATTCACCAGCTCAGCTAAATTTATTTTGGAAAGGCTTAATTCTAGTTTTCCAGCTTCTATTTTAGAGAAGTCGAGAACATCATTGACCAAGTCTAAAAGGAGATGTCCAGAATCAACAATTGATTGTAAAAATTCTTTTTGGGTTTGATTTAAATCGGTTTTCATTAATAAATCGGAAAATCCGATAATACCATTTAACGGTGTCCGTATTTCATGACTCATGTTTGCAAGAAACTCTGATTTTGCTACGCTTGCTTCTTTAGCTGTTTCCATGGAAATTCGAAGATTATTCTCCATATTTCTTCTTTCTATCGCATTTGAGATGCTTTCTGCAAAACTGATCAATAAAGCTGTTTCCCCTTCGCTCCATTGTTTTTCATTTTGACAATCATCAAATCCCACAAAGCCCCAAAAAGTCTTTTCTACGAAAATAGGAATTAATAAAATCGAAATTATAGCCTGGCTATCTAATAGCCCTTTAAGTTCTGGGTCTTCAATATTTTTTACCAAATTAGTATATATCTGGTTTTTGATGAGATAATCCATAGATTCCCCAAATAGTCCAATAGGTAAGTCTTGTAAATTAGGATTATCAATCTCAGGCTCCACGCCTAGAGCGCTCCATTCAAATCTCTGAGAACTAAAATAGTTTCCATTTTCATCTATGCTGTTTTCAAATAAGTAAGCTCTGTCTGCATTAGCCCCATCGCCTAGGATGGTAATAGCTTTTTGAATGGCCCTTGTCAAATCAGCATTAGAAAGCAATTCTTTTGTGGCAAAAGCTATTGAGGTTAACATTTTCTCATTTCGAAGCAGACTGGTATTTATGTTCTGCAGCTTTTGCTCGTTTAATCTTATCTTTTCTTCTGCAAGTTTTTGTTTTGTAATATCCCTTAAAAATAAATATTCAAGATCTCCTTCATCTGTGTTTTTTAAGAAACCAGCATAAAATAATTGATTTTTCGGGTCAGAAAACTCTACTTCAAAAATCTCCTCTGACATGAAGAGTTTTTCAAGTTCTGGAATTCCACTGCATACTTCTTGGACAGAACAATTTTGAATTTGATAATTACTTTGACCTAATATTTGTGTGGCCCTCTTATTGGAAGCAATGATGTTTTTTTTCTTATCAAAAATTATAATACCGTCATTCAGGTTTTCAAAAATCATCTTGAATGCAATAGGATTCTTTTGGAAAAGGCCAAAACTGAAAAGTCCCCGATAAATGAAAAATGCGCTTATCAATAAAGTGAAAGGCACAAAGTCAATATTGTAAAATGAAAAACCCAACAATGAAAAGCTATGTGCCAACCAAGGGAAAGTAGTTCCTGCCAACAAAGTCAATACCTGATTACGATAAGTTTTAGGTACTGAAAGGTACATTTTGATCAAAATTAAATTGGAGACCAAAATAAGTATATTGTTAAAGCTTTCGTATGCAATATCAAGAATCCCCCTATCATAGCTTATTGAAAGATATAAACCATTATATTCAGAGCTAAGATTTCTATAAAATAGGTTATGATAATCATTGGTAAATAAAAATAACAAAAAGGATCCGCTAACTAGAAAAACCGATGATACCAAAAGACTATTGATGTACCTATGATTGCCAGAGTATTGAATTACAAAAAGTAAAAGAAACGGTGTTATTAAAACACCTCCCACATATTGTAGTTTATAGGTTATTACAATGGTGTATTCATTTGCGCCTAATAATTCCAAACCATAAAACAAAGAATAAATAAAACACCCTGTAAGTAATCCAGCGAAGAAAACCTCACCGTTATCACCCTTTCTTCGGAAAGTAAATATTGCTAAAATCAAAAAAGCCAAACTCGTAATGAGTATGGGTATAGCCAGGGGATTAAAGGTGAATTCCAAATTCATTGTAAAGAATTATTTATGGCCTTAATTTATCAATTAATTCAATTCTATTTGACAATGTCACTAGTTATATTAAAAGTTTCTGATTGATAAATAGACTTATATTAT
Organism: Mongoliibacter sp.; assembly: GCF_007692705.1. Classification (GTDB taxonomy): domain Bacteria; phylum Bacteroidota; class Bacteroidia; order Cytophagales; family Cyclobacteriaceae; genus Mongoliibacter. The sequence goes on along the minus strand of NZ_REBN01000272.1, from coordinate 26,967 downwards.
ATTTTAAAGGAATTAATAGGAGAATTGTAAATATTAAATTAACTTAAAATTGAATAAAATCGAGAGAATTATGAAAAAATTGACCCTCATTGCAGTCATTTTGTTTTTTATTTTGTCTGCAAATGGTTTGTTCGCACAAGAATCCAAGGAGCTGACCAAAGAAGAAAAAACTGAACTTAAAAGACAACTTAAAGAAGATAAAAAGGCAATTGCTTTAGAAAAAGCCGAACTCAAAAATGCTAAAAAAGAACAAAAGCTGTCTGAAGCAGCGATTAAAGCAGAAGAAAAAAGAATTAAAAATCTTCAGAAAGCTCAAAGAAATTATGATAAGTCTTTAAATGAGAAGCAAAAAGCAGAAGTGAAATTTGCCAAGCAAAACCTGAAAATTGAAAAAGCCAAGCAAAAAGGCAAAGCCAGTGATGCCGATATCACAAAAATGGAATTGAATATGAAAAAAACGGAAATAGCCATTCATGAGGCCCAAGCAAAAATTGATAAGTACCAAAGAGATATTGAAAGGTATTCATCAAGTTCCCTTTCAAAATCTCAGGATCAATAGACTTTCATGTCTATTTCTTGTCAAAACATTCAGGGACTTTGAAGATATTTTTTATGTCAAAAAGACATTATTTCTATTTAGATCTGATTATTTTATGACATAATTTCCGAAAAATACATCTGTTTTAAGTTGGATATTTTTTTGATGATGGGTTCAGGAATTTGAACTCAACTTATAACCAACTATAAAAATGAATTTAAAACAGTTTACCATAAAGTCCCAGGAGGCTATTCAAAAGGCTGCTGAATTGGCTATTGCTACCCAGCAACAGGCCATAGAACCTGCTCATTTATTAAAAGGGGTATTGACAGAAGATGAAAATGTTGTAGATTTTTTATTGAAAAAATCAGGTATCAACAAGAATCAAATAATTCAAAAAACAGATGAAATTATTAATGGCTTCCCTAAGGTTAGCGGGCAGCAGCCTTATCTTTCCAACGCTTCCAATCAAGCCTTATCAAAAGCAAAAGATTACCTCAAAACTTTTGGTGATGAATACGTAGCCATCGAGCATTTGCTCTTGGGAATATTTTCCGGATCAGATAAAACAGCCCAGCTGCTGAAAGATCAAGGGCTCAATGAAAAATTACTAATAGAGTCCATTAAAGAATTAAGAAAGGGAAATAAAGTGACCGACCAAAATGCTGAATCTAAATATAGAGCTTTGGAAAAGTATTCCAAAAACCTGAATGAACTTGCTAAAAAGGGTAAAATAGATCCTGTGATAGGCAGGGATGAAGAGATTAGAAGAGTGTTACAGATTCTGGCTAGAAGAACAAAAAATAATCCTATACTTCTAGGGGAACCCGGTGTTGGAAAGACAGCCATCGTTGAAGGTTTGGCTCAAAGGATTGTAAGCGGAGATGTACCGGAAAACCTAAAGTCCAAAACATTGATATCCCTTGATATGGGTCTATTGGTTGCTGGAGCAAAATATAAAGGTGAATTCGAGGAAAGACTTAAAGCAGTGATAAAAGAGGTGACAGACTCAGATGGAGAAATTATCCTGTTCATTGATGAAATCCATACTTTAATTGGAGCAGGTGGTGGCGGAGAAGGAGCAATGGATGCGGCCAACTTGCTAAAACCAGCTTTGGCTAGAGGAGAATTACACGCAATAGGTGCCACTACACTAAAGGAATACCAAAAGTATATAGAAAAGGATAAAGCTCTTGAGAGAAGATTTCAATCAGTGATGGTAGATGAACCTGATTCGGCCGACGCAATCTCCATTTTAAGAGGAATCAAAGATAAGTATGAGCTTCACCATGGAGTCAGAGTAAAAGATGATGCGGTCATTGCAGCCGTTGAACTGTCCCAGCGTTATATCTCAGATAGATTTCTTCCAGACAAAGCAATTGACCTTATGGACGAAGCAGCGGCTAAGCTCAGAATGGAAATTGATTCTTTACCTCAAGAACTTGATGAGCTTAATAGGCGCGTGATGCAGCTGGAGATTGAAAGAGAAGCTATCCGTCGTGAAAACAACAAGGATAAGGAAGCAATTTTGAGTAAAGAAATAGCTGAGCTTTCCGAAAAAAGACAAGCCGTAAAGGCTAAATGGGAGTCGGAGAAAGCTGTGATCATGGGTATTCGAAGGGAAAAAGAAAATATTGATAAATTTAAGCTTGAAGCAGAGCAAGCGGAGAGGGCAGGAGATTTCGGCAAAGTAGCTGAAATCAGATACGGAAAAATCGTAGAGGCTGAAAAGAAGCTGGATAGTTTTAAAAGTCAGTTGGAAGAAATGCAACAGGGTTCTCCCCTATTGAAAGAGGAAGTAGATAGTGAAGATATTGCCTCTGTAGTGGCTAAATGGACGGGAATTCCTCTTTCTAAAATGATTCAAAGTGAGAGAGAAAAACTTTTGCATTTGGAAGATGAGCTAGGTAACAGGGTAGCTGGTCAAAAAGAAGCCATCATCGCACTTTCTGATGCTGTTAGAAGAAGTAGAGCAGGGCTCCAGGACCCAAAAAGACCAATAGGTTCATTTATCTTTATGGGAACAACAGGAGTAGGTAAAACTGAATTGGCTAAAGCACTTGCGGAATATTTGTTCAATGATGACAATGCTATGGTAAGGATCGACATGTCCGAATACCAGGAAAGGCACGCGGTCAGCAGACTGGTAGGAGCACCTCCAGGATATGTTGGATATGATGAAGGTGGGCAATTGACTGAGGCGGTTAGAAGAAAGCCGTATTCGGTCGTCTTGTTAGATGAGATTGAAAAAGCCCATCCTGATGTCTTTAATATTCTTTTGCAAGTCTTGGATGATGGAAGACTGACGGATAATAAAGGGAGGATTGCCAATTTCAAAAACACAATTATCATCATGACTACGAATATTGGTTCGCACCTAATTCAGGAAAGATTTGCTGAAATAGAAGAATGGAATAAAGATGAGGTCATGGAAAGGACCAAAATGGACGTTTTTGACCTTTTGAAAAAATCAGTTAGACCAGAGTTTCTTAACAGAATAGATGAAACCATCATGTTTGAGCCTTTGAATAAGAAGGTCATTAGAAAAATAGTAGATATTCAATGGAGAGAAATTCAGAAAAGACTGGAAGAGTCCAATATTGAAATCGAAGCTACTCCTGAAGTCTTGGATTATTTGGGAAATGTAGGTTTCGATCCTCAATTTGGGGCAAGACCATTAAAAAGAACAATGCAGCGGTTAATTCTCAATGAGCTTTCCAAGCAAATATTATCAGGGTATATCAAAAATGACTCGGCTGTATTGGTTGATTTGGATGCAGATAATCAGGTTTATTTCAAAAACATCGATTCAGTAGAAGTATAGCAACCTTTTAATTTACCAAAAGGCCTGGGGTTAATCCTTGGGCCTTTTTATTTTTTACAATAAAACATATTCAAAAAGATTGAAGTTAATATGAAAATAGATATTCGATGTTAGAACATTTTTTCCAGTGTCCTTATTGTTTTGAGGAAATTTCAATGTTGCTAGACCCGTCTATTTACAAACAGCAGTACATTGAGGACTGCGAGGTCTGTTGTAACCCAATAGAAATCAGCCTGGAAATGGAGTCAGGTGAGTTAGTGTATTTTGAAGCCAATTCAATAGAACAATAATGCTGTTTGAAAAAAAAGATAGTCTGGAAGAAATATTCAAGGCAATAACTCACGAGTTACACAGGGGAGCTTTGGATAAAAAGCATCCTTTTCGTTTTGTAGTATTGGCAACTCATAGTCAATCTTTTCCCGATACGAGGTATGTTGTGCTTAGGTCTGTCAGTAAAACTCTGGAAATGTATATTTTCAGTGACTTCAGGACTGAAAAAGTAAAGTCTATTGTAGCAAACCCAAACGTTAGTCTTCTTTTTTATCATCCTCAAAAAAGGGTTCAGCTTAGAGTTAGTGCCAAAGCATTTATCCATCAGCAGAACGAAATAGCCAATCGGGAATGGAGCAAAATACAAGGGGAGGCTCAAAAAGCTTATAATTCAAGCCTTCCTCCAGGCGAAATGATTGAAGATCTTAATAGGGCCTATTCGTGGAATGAGGACTTAACTGATCCGAGCAACTTCGCCGTGATTAAAGTTATTCCTGAAAAAATCGATGTTTTGCAGCTTAGTGGTATGGAACATATCAGGGCTTCTTTTAAACGCAAGGAGACAATCTGGAAAGGCTCTTGGCTTGTTCCTTAAGGATATACATCATAGATGTTTTTTTTAAAGAAATAGAGACTGACAAATACAGACAACCTGTGTCAATTATTTTTTTTATGATTATTGTTTAAGTACCTTGATGAGGTAATCAATTGACAAAAGTAAAAGCAGATTTTTTAATGGGATTGATTTTTTTGTCGCCCTGATTTCACACTATTCTTGGAGTTGATTACAAACTCAGAATTGAAAACAAAACAAATTTAATATGTGGATAGCATCAACGAATGGATTTATTTCAATAGTCCAGCATTGGGACAAACCGGATACTCTATTGGTCAGGGCAAGGGTTCGCAAAGACCTACTAAGTATTTTCTCTGAACTAAGAATTATTGAGATTCCTAATGCGGATTATCGCTTTAGGGTATTGGTTTCCAAGAATGAGTTTGCGGAGCTAATGTTTAATCAGGTTATGGGAATTGATTATCCCAACTTTAAAAACAGAATAGCTACATCAGATTCTCAAAAGGATAAATTGGATATCTACCACCAGATATGGTCAATCATGTTCAACTATGCAAAGCGCCTTAGATATGGAAAATCACAATTATAAATCAAACTTGGAGTTGGTTTTAAAAAACTTAGAAAAGCAACATCAGGAATTAATATATGGAATCATCAATTTGGGATTGGCAGGAGAATTTCATGAGATAGATGAGGCTTTTGAAGTTGGAGATACCTTTGAGTTCAGTGTTGAAATGTTTGAAAACAGCAATGATATCAATGTCAATTTACTTTTCGAGTTGCTTGAAAAAAATATTGAAACCTATGAGAAATTAATGAATTTAAACCCTTCTAAAATTTATGACGATGAGTAAAATAACATTTGTAGTCGGTGCTTCTGGAGTAGGAAAAAGCACATTTATAGAGAATTATAAAGGAAGGAATCCAACTTGCCAAGTATTAGATATTCCTGCTCTATGGAAAAATAAATATGGGAGTTGTGACTTATTGATAGAGGGTGATGAAATGGATTTGGATTTATATATGGAAGCATCTGATTTGGCCTTTTTTGCGATCATCAATAATGAGGAGCTTGTTGTGGAATACAATGCCAATGGAGAAGATGAGGGGATAGCTGACCTAATTTCTTTGGCAAAGAAACTAGGGATCAACACAGAGATAATCTTTTTGGATCTTGATGCAAATGAGGCATTCCAAAGAGTTCAAAAATCCGGACCCGATTACTTCCCCTCTCACTCAATCAAAGAAATGACAGAAGATATACTGATCTGTACACTTTACTCTATTGAGGAGAATATGGGGCTTACTGAAATCTGTAGTGTGGCTACGGAAGCATTGGATATTTCTTTGTTTAAAAAATCGGAAGAGGGGATTGAGTCATATTTTTATATTTCCGCGCCTAAAAGAGGTTTAATGCAAGAGGACCTGGGAAGCCTAAACGGTTCTCAGTCTCCTGTAAAAGAGTATTTAAGTTTTGAGGAAGTGTTTGCTCAATTCCAGAAGGAGTATTCCGTATTTAATTGTGAATTGATACACTTGGATGATGAATATAAAGATAAAACGAAATTGATATTTGATGAATTTTTTGTCCAGCAAGTGTCAGATGATTTTTCTCACCAATCTTGGTTGAACCTTTGAATTGATTTTGATTCGTTTACAATACTAGATAATAGATATATTTTCTATCTTAGGAATGTCAATTAAGCTGAACATGATAGAGGATTCTAAAACTAAATCGGGTAAGTCATCGAGAGAAGCACAGACCTTTTATAGGGTCACTTTTAAAAATAATATTGGACTCCTCCATATTGCAGATAACAAGGCCAATATGCTAATTAGCATCAATACATTGGTTATTTCTGCTATCATTGCGATTTCCGGTTATGGAGCAATTGCCAATCAATTTGAGGAAATGGGTTTGAAAGTTGTTCTTCCAGTAGGTTTGATTTTGGTATTTTGTCTTATTTCCACAGCATTAGCTGTACAAGCTGCTAAACCCAAAATCATTTCTAAAGACAGAAAACCATACCAACCTGAAAAGGGAAGTCTGATTTTTTTTGGTGAAAGCGCTAGACTTTCGTTGAATAATTACTTGGATGAGATTTCGAAAGTCCTGACTTCAAAAAATGAAATGAATGAACAAATGTCTATTGCCTTGTACCAACAAGGAGTTGTATTAGATAGCAAGTACAGGCTCTTGGGCTATGCATACAGTTTATTTATTCTTGGAATAGCCATGGGTACAATGGCATTTGTTTTATTCATGTTTATCTCATAGAAAATATTGTATATTCTTGTTTTTCAGTATATTGAGGTGTTTTAAAATTAATGCCTTCAATATGAATATTTTTCTTTATCGAAGTTATAATCTTATTTTTTCTAAGTGTTGCAAAAATAGTCTGTTGTTTTTGATGCCTTACTTGCTGTTGGTAGCTCCTGTTTTTGGACAATACAGCAAAATGACAGATCTTTTTGAGAGTGAGGAAGTACTTGAAATGCAGCTTGCTTTTTCTTTTAAAGAAGTAAGAAAAAAGAAGGAAAAGAAAGACCGAACTCCTACAGTAATGTTGTTTAGTGAATCAAAAAATGAATGGGATTCTTTAGCTGTAGAAGTGAGGGCAAGAGGAAACTTCAGGAGAAAAACATGTTTTTTCCCACCATTAAAAATCCGAATTAAGAAAAAAATAAGAAAGGGTGGGATTTTTGAAAATCATAAAAACCTTAAGCTTGTGTTGCCTTGCAACGATTCACAAGGAAAAGATGATCTTCTGGTTAAAGAATATTTGGCCTATAAATTATATGAAGTTTTTAGTCCATATTATTTCAAAACAAGACTTGTTGACCTGAATATCACTGATGTTTCAGGTAGACAGCCCAAAACCTATGCAGTCAAAGGGATTTTGATTGAAGATGATAAGCTGGTTGCCGAAAGGTTTGGCGGGAAATTGGCAAAAGATGTTCAGGTCAACCCTTTTAGGCTTCACGATACTACTGCTGTGCAGCATGATTTTTTTCAGTTTATGATAGCCAATACCGATTGGTCCACCGTTGCACAACACAATAGTACCCTAATGATGGTGGGTAGGAAGTATATTCCTTTGCCATATGATTTTGATATGGCTGGATTAGTAGATGCTCCTTATTCGGTGGTAAATGAGAGTTTACCAATTGCCACGGTTAGAGAAAGGTTGTATAGAGGGGTTTGTTTTGATCCAGGTGTTTTTCAACAGGTCAGGGCTGGATATCTAGAAAAAGAATCAATTCTTTGGGAGACCTTTGAAAAGAATACGACGCTTTTGAACTCAAAAGAAGTGAATAATATGAGGAAGTTTCTAGAAGATTTTTTTGATATTTTGAAGGACGATAGGAAGTTCAATAATCAGATTTTGGGAGCTTGTAGGTCGATTAATTGATTTTTTCCAAAATGATTTTATTATTTTAGTTAATTCAGATTCTTGAATTTCAATCATTTATTGATATTTTTATTCATTACCATTTAAACCTAAACGAATGAAAAATATGCATTTTGACGCCTCCCGTAGGGAATTCCTCGCCAAGTCTGCTCTACTTTCCACAGGGTCAGTTTTTTTAACTGGAATAGCACAGGCTTTATCATTACACGACAACCCCGATGTTAAGATGAAGCTAGCGCTTATAGGCCTTGGCATTCGAGGGGTGAATATGTTTGGAAGGGAGGTTCAAAATAGCTACAAGGACCAGGTAGAGTTTGTTGGCCTTTGCGATAATAACAAAGGGAGATTAGAATTTGGGAAAAAACACATTGGCGTCGACTGCCCATTGTTTGAAGATTTTGACAAGATGCTCAGCGAAACAAAGCCGGATGTAGTCATAGTCACTACCATAGATAATACACACCATACATTTATCATTAAGGCGCTGGAGTTTGGCTGTCACGTAATCACGGAGAAACCAATGACTACAGACGAGGATAAATGTCAGGCGATACTTGATGCAGAGCGAAGGTCAGACAAAAAAGTAATCGTTACATTCAATTACAGGTATTCACCGCATCGGCAAAAGATGTATGAGATCCTGAGAAGCGGTGAACTTGGTGATATTACTTCAGTGGACTTTCATTGGTACCTTGACACTTCACATGGGGCAGATTATTTTAGGAGGTGGCATGGTTTCAAAGAAAAAGGCGGGACCCTATTGGTTCATAAATCTACGCATCATTTTGATTTACTGAATTGGTGGCTGGACTCAGATCCTGAAGAAGTTTTTGCTTATGGAGCCTTGGAGTTCTATGGTAAAAACGGGAAGTTTCGTCATACACATTGTCGTACCTGTCCACATCAAGCCAACTGTGATTTCTTTTGGGACATAAGTAAAAACCAGCATTTGGTCAATCTTTATGTGGACAATGAAGAGTATGATGGATACCTAAGGGATGGGTGTGTCTACAGGGAGGATATAGATATTTATGATAAAATGGCAGTTCAAATCAAATATAAAAATGCTGTGCAGGTGAGCTATTCCCTGACAACCTATTCACCCTATGAAGGGTATCGTATAGCATTTAATGGGACAAAAGGAAGAATGGAGGCTTGGATTAAAGAGTCACAACCATGGCAGGAAGACCCACAAGATGAAATCAGAGTTACCAAAAATTTTGGAGAATCAGAAATTATAGTAATTCCCCACGGTGGCGGTGGTCACGGAGGAGGAGATACCCGACTGAAGGATAAGCTTTTTAAGGATCCCGAAATGAATGATCCCTATCGACAATCTGCTGGAACAAGAGATGGTGCCATGTCGATTTTAGTGGGAATTGCTGCTAGGAACAGCATTGAAAGCGGAAAACCAATCAGAATTGAGTCACTTACCGATATTGAATTGACAGAATCAGGAAGAGGAACTTGATGAATTTTCTTAAAGCTCAGAACGTGTGTAAACCTTTTTCATGCCAAAGACTGTTCTTTTAAAAATGAAAGAAATCCGTATCAAAAATATGGTTTGTCCACGTTGTATTATGGCAGTTGAAAGCCAACTGGAAAAACTCAAGTTGCCTTTTGATTCTGTCAGTTTAGGGAAAGTTGTTTTCAGAAATGAATTAAGTGAGAACCAAATTTCTTATTTGAATAACAACCTTACACCGCTAGGCTTTGAAATTTTAAAGAGTAAGGACACCCAGCTTATAGAATCCATAAAAAACAAGTTGCAGGAATTGGTCAGGGAGGCTGATATCCCTTCAGGATTCAATCTTTCTGACTTTTTAGGGAAGACCATTGGACAGGATTACACAAAGCTCAGTCATCTTTTCAGTAGCATGGAAGGACAGACCATTGAGAAGTTCTTCATCCAACTAAAAATCGATAAAGTAAGAGAATGGCTTTTTTATCATGAGCTACAGCTTAGTGAAATGGCTTGGAAGTTAGGATATAGTTCTGTTCAGCACCTTTCTTCCCAATTCAAGAAAATTACTGGTATGACTCCATCCGATTATAAAAAGCTCAAATCATCCGGAACTGAAGGATGGAAGTAATTAATATAATGTAATTTCACCCAACCATATCAATAACCATTTTTTTCTTTTGATTTATGAATAGAAAGACTAATGACGACAGACTTTGAGTGGGTAAGGATACCCGAAGAAATCAATAATCAATATGTTATTCCTTTTCGATAGTAACTCTAAAATTTTGGTAACAAATCGGCTAGTCGGATTGTAAAAAGCAAAGGCGTCGATTCACATCGACGCCTGAAAAGTTGCAAGGATTTTGAAAAAATGTTCGTTTGCTGTACGAATCAAAAGTAGAAATAAACCTTTAGCCAATTCAGAAATTGCCATTAAGTATAGTTTAAATAAATCTAGGTGAAAAGTCAGTTTTTTAATGATTTAGTAATAATTGAAGAATTCTAATACTGTTTTATGGACTATTGTGGCATTATTTAAAGAGGGAAACTTCTTGACTGGCACTTTAATGTCTATTTATATACAAGGCTATGGCTGTCTTTTTGTAATTTTTAAGTAATCCCAATTCCTTATCTTCTAATTTCCATACCTTTGCAGCAAAGAAGGAAAATAGTGAAAGCGAGAACATTAAAAAAAGACAAAGTTAACATCATTACAATGGGCTGTTCCAAGAATTTGGTAGACTCAGAGGTACTGTTAACGCAACTAAAAGGCAACGGGATAGACGCAAGCCACGAAGTAAATTCTAATGATAATAATATCATCATTATCAATACCTGCGGTTTTATTGACAATGCTAAGCAGGAATCCATCGACACCATTTTACAATATGTGGATGCCAAGGAGAAGGGTATTGTAGACAAAGTCTATGTGACTGGTTGCCTTTCTCAACGATACAAAGACGATCTAGAAAAAGAAATCCCACAGGTGGATGCTTATTTTGGTACCAGGGATTTGCCTGCCTTGTTGAAAAAATTCAAAGCAGATTACAAGCATGAGTTGGTGGGCGAAAGACTGTTGACACATAATGCGCATTATGCTTACATGAAGATTTCGGAGGGCTGTGACAGACCATGTTCTTTTTGTGCGATACCACTCATGAGAGGAGGTCACATTTCACGTCCAATAGAGGAGCTGGTCAAGGAAGCGGAACATAAGGCGGCTAATGGAACCAAGGAAATGTTGCTTATTGCTCAAGACTCCACTTACTATGGCCTGGATTTGTACAAAAAAAGGAATCTTGCCGAATTGATGAGAAGGCTTTCCGATGTACAAGGTATCGATTGGATCAGGTTGCATTATGCGTACCCAACTGGATTCCCGATGGATGTCATCGAGGTGATGAAAGAAAGGGATAATATCTGCAATTACCTGGACATACCTCTTCAGCATGGCTCCACATCAGTCTTGAAGACGATGAGGAGGGGAACCACAAGAGAAAAACAGGAAGCATTGATCCATTCCATCAGAGACTTGATCCCTGAAATTGCCATCCGGACGACTTTGATAGCAGGCCATCCTGGGGAAGGCGAAAAGGAGTTTGAGGAGATGGTGGATTTTGTAGAGCGAATGAAATTCGAGCGCCTTGGGGTGTTCACCTATTCACATGAAGAAAATACCCATGCCCATAGCATGGAGGACAATATCCCTCAGGAAGTCAAGCAGGAAAGAGCTAATTATTTGATGGAAATTCAGGAACAGGTCAGTTATGAATTGAATCAGGAAAAGATCGGAAAGAATTTTAAAGTTCTCATTGATAAAAAGGAAAATGGATACTTCGTGGGCAGGACTGAGTTTGATTCTGTGGAAGTGGATAATGAGGTTTTGATAGATGCGTCACAATATTATTGCAGGATTGGCGACTTTGTGCAAGCTGAAATTACCGATGCCACGGAATTTGACCTTTATGGCAAGGTCATTTAAATTTCACCTCCTCAAACATTTTAATAAATCCATCGGAATTACTGATGGATTTTTTTATTTTAACCTTTATTTAATTTTTACGTGGTAACTAATATGAAAAATCTACTCCTGATTATTGTCTTTTTTGTTTCCTTTTCTTTGGCTGCTCAACAGCATGGTGATGGATTCGTCAGAATGTATTATGGTACCAATAAGTTGGTAGGTGAAGGGACTTTGATGGATGGTAAAAAGGAAGGTAAATGGAAAATTTACCTGCGCAAAAACTTAGATAGTCCGTTTTTCAAAGAAGAGGAGACATTTGACTTGACTCACGAAAAGGATTTTTTGAAAAACTTTATTACGCATCCACCTATTAGGGTAATTACTTTTAGGAATGATGTGCCACATGGCCCATTTGAGTCATTTTATCTCACAGGAAAGCTTGAATCCTTCGCAATGTTTAAAGAAGGAGTATTGGATGGAGAATTTCAGGAATTGTCGGAATTTGGCAAGCCTATGAAAACCGGAAGATTTTTAAATGGAAAAATGCACCGTCATTGGAAAAATTACTACCTGGATGGAAGATTGAAGTCAGAGGAAAATTACTTTATGGGAGTTAGGATTGGAGAATGGAGAAAGTATCATCTTAATGGTCAATTGCAGGAATTGATCACTTATATCCAACACAAGCCTCACGGTGAATACAAACTTTTTTTCCCCAACGGAAAAATTAAAGTAAAGGGTGAGTTTGAGCATGGTGCACAGGTAGGAGAATGGCAAGAGTATTTTGAAAATGGGAATTTGGCTACCATAGGGAATTTCGAAAACGGTTTGGAAGAGGGGATGTGGGAAGTTTATGATCCTGAAGGAAGGGTTTTGACTATGGGAGCATACTCAGAAGGTGAAAAAGTAGGGGCTTGGACTGAAATCACGGAGATTCATACTGAGATTTTGAGAAGGGGACATTATGACGAGAACCTTAAGTCTGGTAGTTGGAAGCTGATAACCAAAGCGGGGGATGTATTGCAGGAAGAATTGTATGAAAATGGACGTTTGGTTGCTTTTAGTCCATTCAGGGCACTGGACGGAGAAATACTTGAAGCGGGAAATTTTGAAAATGGAAATGGTTCACGGGTTTATTATAACCCTATGGGATATAAGATCGCCTGGGGTCAGCTTCAGGATGGGCTTCAGCAGGGTTTTTGGCAGTATTTTCACCCAAACTCAGAACAGGTAGCCAAAGTGGGGAGATATAATGGAGGCCTGGAAGAAGGGGAGTGGAAATTTTATTCTATCAGAGGGACATTAATTAGCGAGGACACTTTCATAAATGGAGTTGCCATGTCCGATGAAAATTATCTAGAGGGGAGTTCGGGAATGCTGGGGCCCACAGACCTTTTTCCAAATGCCAACTCTGATACTGCGATGAGACAAAATGGAATGCAACTGTTTAGACCAAACAGCTGGCACAGGTTTGGGGGCGGATTAAACAGATAGTTACAAAATAGATTTAAGAAAGTATTATTTTAAATCTGCTCAAATTCTTTCCAAATCAAATCATAATGATTTGTTAAAATAGAAAGGTTGAATCGTTGGCTTGATCTGTATATTTTTCGCAAAATATTTAACATAATTTTCTAGAAAGTTATACAAATGAAAAAGACGATTCTTGCACTCTTTTTGACAGTTGCTTCGATGGGTTTAAAAGCACAATATTCTTACGATTTACAAGGGCACAGGGGAAGCAGAGGTCTGATGCCAGAAAATACCATTCCTGCTATGATCAAGGCCCTTGATTTGGGCGTGACCACATTAGAACTCGACCTTGCCGTAACATCTGACGGTGAAATCATTGTTTCTCACGAACCCTGGATGAACCCTGCCATATGTCTAACACCCGAGAGACAGGAAATTCCTCAAGGTGATCGTTCCCACAATATTTTTAAAATGACATGGGCTGAGGTGCAGCAATTTGACTGTGGCTCAAAAGCGCAAACGGGTTTTCCCGAGCAGGTGCTTTTCCATGCGGTCAAGCCAAGGCTGGTTGATCTTATTGAGGTGGTCGAAAAGTATGTGAAAGACCATAAGCTGTCTCCTCCCAACTACAATATTGAAATCAAAAGTCTGCCTGACGGAGATGGGGTGTATCATCCTTCACCAAAGGAATTCTCAGATTTGGTTTATACGCTGATTGCTGAAAAATTGGATTGGGAAAGAGTTAATATTCAGTCTTTTGACTTTAGGGTATTGAAATATATCCACGAGGCATACCCTGACGTTACCTTAGCCATGTTGATAACGGATCCAAGTAAGTATGAGGAACAACTTGCATCTTTGGGATTTCAACCGCCTATTTATTCACCTTACTTCGTATCACTCACTCAAGATATTGTTGAAGAGCTTCATCAAAAGGGAATGAAAGTGATTCCGTGGACTGTTAATACCACTGAACAAATGGAAAATTTACTGAGTATGGGTGTAGATGGAATCATTACAGATTTCCCAGATAGGGCTCCAAAAAAATAGCTATTACAGCACTTGTTTTGCCAAGCAATCCTTTCTGTCTATTTTTAGCCTTTATTTAAATTGTAAGGCTACATATGAAAATACTGGAAGTCAAAAGTCCAGCTGAGGAAAAGGAGTTTTTGGATTTTGCCGTCAGACTTTATAAAAATGAAGTAAATTGGATAAGGCCCTTGGATAAAGATATCCAGGGCCTTTTTCACCCAGAAACAAACAAACTTTTCAAACTTGGGGGTAAAGCGAGACGATGGTTATTACAAGATAATTCAGGGGTTACAATTGGAAGGATAGCAGCTTTTCTCAATCCTAAATGGAAAGAAAAACAACCAACAGGAGGATTGGGGTTTTTTGAATGTATAAATAGTCAAGAAGCTGCATTCAAGCTTTTTGATATTGCTAAAGAATGGCTCGAGTCTCAGGGAATGGAAGCCATGGACGGCCCAGTCAATTTTGGAGAAAGAGATAAGTGGTGGGGGCTTTTGGTGGATGGATTTTCACCCCCCAATTACAATATGCCTTGGAATTTCGCATATTACAGGGAGTTTTTTGAAGCTTATGGCTTTCAGATTTATTTCAGACAGTTTACCTATATGAGACCTGTAAAGGGGGTAGGCTTTGATGAAAAAATGATAGATAGGGCGAACAAAATCATGGGAGACCCAAAATTTACCTTCAGACATATAGAGGGTAAAGAGCTTAGCGAAAGGGCACCTCAGTATTTTATGGATGTATATAATAAGGCTTGGGCAAAACATATGGGAAAGAGCCTTGCTTTAAAAGAAACCCAGTTAATGTTTAGGAAAATGAAACCTATCATGGATCCCAGGTTGATTTATTTTGGATTTAATAATGGAGAACCTATTTCATTTTTTATAAATATTCCCGAGATCAATCAGATTTTTAAATATGTCAATGGAAAAATGGATCTGATAGGAAAATTGAAATTCCTGTGGAACAGAAAATTCAACCCTCCTAACAAAATGCTTGGATTGGTGTTTGGTGTTGTGCCGGAATTTCAGGGTAAAGGTGTGGAATCAGCAATGATTATGAGTTATAATGAACAGTTTGCAATTAAGGAGTCGTTTCCATACAAGACTATAGAGATGAATTGGATTGGGGATTTCAACCCTAAAATGATGCGGGTATGTGAACAGCTAAATGCTACAATTTACAAGACTCACCATACCTACAGGTTCCTGTTTGATAGAACAAGGCCATTTGAAAGACACAAAATTTTCGAATAACATAGATTTAATAAAAATATCAAAAGACAAAAAAATGAAAAAATATGATGTTACTGGCATAGGCAATGCACTGGTAGATATAGAGTTCAAAGTGAAAGATCAATTTTTTATTGATAATTCCGTAGAAAAAGGAGTAATGACTTTAGTGGATGAAGAACGCCAGAATTCTTTGATGCAAGTCATCGATACGGTAGAAGCCAAGAAACAATGCGGAGGCTCCGCAGCTAATTCTGTTATTGCAGTAAGTCAATTCGGGGGTAAATCTTTTTATTGTTGCAAAGTTGCCAATGATGAGCTTGGGCGATTTTTCGTGGAAGATATGAAAGAGTCCGGAGTGGATAATAACCTTGATTCGGATCGATTGGAAGATGGGATTACAGGGAAATGCCTTGTAATGGTCACTGATGACTCTGAAAGGACCATGAATACCTTTCTGGGTATTACTCAAAATTTTTCTGTAAAAGAAGTAAATGAAGCAGCCATTAAGGATTCCAAGTTTCTGTTTATAGAAGGCTATCTTGTCACATCTCCGAATGGAAAAGAAGCCATGATGCGTGCAAAAAAAATAGCTGAAGAGTCATCTACCAAAGTGGCTCTTACCTTTTCCGATCCGGCAATGGTTAAGTACTTCAAAGAGGGGTTTGAGGATGTGATTGGACCGAGCGTTGATTTACTTTTTGCCAATGAGGAGGAAGCGATGCTGTTTACAGGGAAAGATACACTGGAGGAAGCAAGGGAAGAGATGAAAAAGGCTGCCAAACATTTTGTCATTACCCAAGGTAAAAATGGTGCTTTGATCTTTGATGGAGATACCTTTATAGATATTGAGCCATATAAAACTACCGCAATAGACAGTAATGGTGCTGGAGATATGTTTGCAGGGGCATTTTTGTATGGGATTACAAATGGACATAGTTATGCCAGCAGCGGTAAATTGGCCTCTATGGCGAGCTCTCAAATCGTCAGTCAATTTGGGCCAAGGTTGAAGTGGCATCAGGCAAAGGAAATCTTAAATAGATTAAATCCATAATCATATATCACATGCTACAAATTAGAATTTTGTAGCATGTGTTTTTTTCAACATAAAGAGAAAAGAAAATATTTTTGTGAGTTTAGAATACCCTAGGCCGCTTACCGTAATAATTATCCGTTTATATAAAACAAAAAGGCATCATCAGCTTGTTTAGTTGAATATATAATCATATTTTTCCAACGCTTTTTTAAAAAATACTCACTTATCATCGAAATTAGGCAATAAAATAATTCAGTTGATAAATTAATATTGAAATACAAATCTTTACAATTAATACTAAACCAATAAATATGAGAAAGTTATGCTTTTCCCTATTGCTCGGGACCTTTTTAGTGGTTTCAAGCATGGCGCAAACTCAGATAGAGTTCAGGGAGTTTACGCTTGATAATGGACTTCACGTAATCCTTCATCAGGACAGAAGTACTCCGATTGTAGCTACTACCGTTTTCTATCATGTAGGTTCAAAAAATGAGGATCCTGAAAGAACTGGGTTTGCCCACTTTTTTGAGCATTTGATGTTTGAAGGGACTGAAAATATCCCTCGAGGTAAGTATTTTGAAATAGTGGAATCAGCAGGTGGTACGCTCAATGCAGGTACAAGCCAGGATTACACCATTTACTTTGAAATTCTGCCTTCCAATCAATTAGAGTTGGCCTTATACTTAGAATCAGAAAGAATGCTTCATGCCAAAGTTGATCAGGTCGGAGTAGATACTCAGAGGGAAGTGATCAAACAGGAAATGAAGCAGGTGATGGAGGAGCGTCCTTATGGGAACTTTCAGAGAGAATTGCCCGAAAGGTTGTATACCAATCACCCTTACAGATGGCCGATTATCGGAGCTGCGGAACATTTGGACGCAGCATCTTTAGAAGAATTTGTTGATTTCTATAAAACCTTTTACGTTCCAAATAATGCCACTTTGACTTTGGTCGGTGATTTCGAATACGATGATGCAGAAGAATTGGTCAAGAAATATTTTTCAGAGATTCCGAAGGGAACTAAAGAAATGAGAAGACCTAATGTCGAAATTGAAAGATTGGCAGAGGAAATCAAAGATAATATTTATGACAATATTCAGCTTCCAGCAGTTTTTCAAGGGTATATCATGCCAGCCAAAAACCACGAAGACTACTATGCATTGGATCTGCTTAGTACCTATCTTCTTTCAGGTAAGAGCTCTTTGATGTACCGAAAGCTGGTAGATGAATCGCAGAAAGCTGTTCAAGCCGCAGCCATCCCTAACAATTTGGAAGATGGGGGCATGTTTATTATCCGCGCGATTGCCAATATGGGCATTGATGTAGAAGATCTTAACACTGCCATGGATGAGATTTTAGCGGAAGTCAAAGAAAATGGAGTCAGTGATAATGATTTTACCAAATTATTGAATATTAAAGAGACCCAATATGTCAATAGTCTTGGATCAGTAGTCAACATAGCCATGGAATTGGCCCAGGCTCATGTATTTTATGGCGAAGCTGACTACATCAATAAAAAGTTGGAAAAATACAGAGCTGTCAAGCCCGAAGATATCAAAAGGGTAGCAAATCAGTACCTTACCAAAGACAGCAGAGTTGTGCTAAACTACCTTCCAAAATCGGCTCAGACTACAGAATGATCACGCTTTAATCAAAACAAGAAATGAAAAAATTATTCATATATTTTATAATGGCCATGTTCGCTACTTCAGCGATAGCTCAGGTAGATAGAAGTAAAATGCCTGAACCTGGCCCAGCACCGGAAATCAAACTCGGAAATGCTGAAAGCTTCACCTTGAACAATGGACTGAAGGTATTTGTGGTACAAAACTCAAAATTACCTAGAGTCTCTTACACCCTGATCATAGACAGAGATCCTGTATTGGAGGGCGATAAAGCTGGAATGTTAAGTTTTGTAGGGGATATGCTTACCGCAGGTACTTCCAATAGACCGAAAGATGAATTCAACGAAGAAGTTGATTTTCTTGGCGCAAGGATTTCAGGATCTTCTACTTCTCTAAGTGCATCTACTTTAACCAAAAATCAAGAGAAGGTACTGGAATTGATGGCTGATGTACTTTACAATGCCGTATTTCCTGAGGAAGAATTGGAAAAATTGAAAACAATGGTAAAGTCATCTTTAGCTTTGCAAAAGAATGATCCCAATGGAATTTCAAATACATTAACCACAAAATTGGCTTACGGAACAGACCACCCTTACGGTGAGGTCAGGACAGAAAAAACAGTTGATAATGTTACGGTAGAAGATATCAAGCAATACGTGAATACCTTCTTCAGACCTAATATTGCTTATTTGGCTATTGTTGGAGATGTAGACTTGGAGACAGCGAAGACTTTGGTAGACAAGCATTTTTCCAAATGGGAAAAGGCTGAAGTGCCCACTTTTGAATATGCTATGCCTCAGCCTCCTGCTGAAAATGTAGTTGCTTTGGTGGACAGGTCATCTTCCCAACAGTCTGTCATCAACGTTACATATCCTATAGAAAATAATTTGGCTTCAGAGGATTATCTAGCCAATAGAATCGTAGGTTTTGTTCTTGGTGGTGGAGCTTCTTCTAGATTGTTTGTGAACCTCAGAGAAGACAAAAGCTGGACTTATGGAGCCAATGCCTCAATCGGTCAAGATGAGTTGGTAGCTACTTTCTCTGCTTTTTCAAGTGTCAGAGGCTCTGCTACAGATTCTGCAGTAAACGAGTTTATCTATGAAATTCGAAACTTAAGAGATAATGGTATAACTGAAGAGGAGTTGGCCTCTGCCAAAGCCAATCTCAGCGGAGCATTTGGAAGATCACTAGAGAGCCCTTCTACGATAGCCAACTTCTTTTTGAACATTGAAATATATAATTTACCTCAGGATTATTACACCACATATCTTCAGCGCCTAAATGCACTGACAGTGGATCAAGTAAATGCCGCAGCAAAACGCATCCTGAAACCCGAGAATATGTATATAACCGTAGTTGGTAATGGTTCAGAGGTACAAGAAGGACTTATGGCTTTTGGTGAAGTACAAAGATTTAATAATACGGGCGAACCTGAGGTAACTGTAGCGGTAGATGAGAGCATTACTCCGGAAGCAGTGATTCAGGCCTATCTTTCTGCCATTGGCGGTGCCGAAAAAGTAAAGTCTATCAAAACTTCTAAAATGGAGTCTGTAGCAGAAGTACAGGGGATGAAACTTGAAATGTCTTATGTTTATGACGAACAAAATCAAGCATTTTCCAACAAAGTGTCCATGATGGGAAATGTTGCTTCACATACTTTGATCAAAGATGGTAAGGCAACAGTAACTGCTATGGGACAATCCCAAGAGTTAAGCGATGAACAATTTGAAGCTGCAAAAATGAATATGTTTATCTTCCCTGAACTTCATTATGAGTTAATGGGGTATACTTTGGAACTTGATGGTATAAGAGAAATAGAAGGAGAGGAAGCTTATAAGTTGGTGGTTTCGAATCCTACGGGAGCTTCGACAATCAATTATTATAGTGTGGAGTCAGGTTTGAAATTAAAATCGGAAAGTGCAGACACAGGAGAAATGATTTTTGATGAATACGAAGAAGTTGAGGGAATCAAATACCCTATGATGATGACACTGAAGTCTCCAATGATACCTATGCCTTTAGAGGCAAAAGTTGGTAAAATAGAGTTTAATGTGCCAATTTCTGAAGATGATATGAAATGATGTAAATAAGGAGAAGAAATCTCTCTATTTTGTTTAAATTCATGAAAAATATATTACAAGATGAAAAATAAAAATATACTCTTAAAGGCTTTGGTGCTTTGCATCATTCTTGCTCAGGTTTCCCCAGTTTTTGCTGGGAATATCTCTACTGATAACGCTGAGGTTAAAACTTTAAATGATCCGGAGACAGTTATATCCAATTATTTAAAGGCTGTTGGAGGAAAAGATAACATAGCAAAAATCAAAAATTCCGTGATTACTATGGAGGCTGATTTCCAAGGAACAGTGATCAAGATCAAAGGAATTTCTGATAGTGAAAATGAGAGGATGGTTCAAGAAACTTCTATAATGGGAAATATTGCCCAACGTACTGTTTTGGCTAATGGTAAAGCAACTTTGATCGCTATGGGCCAAGAACAAGTAGTTCCTGAAGATATGATTCAATCATTGAAAGCACAGGTTTATGTTTTCCCCGAAGAGCACTACCAAGAAATGGGATATGATTTGGAGTTACAGGGTACTGAAGATATTGAAGGAGAAGAAGCTCATAAGTTGGTTATCACTACCTCTAACAACATGAAAACAGTAGAATATTACTCTGTAGCCTCAGGTTTGAAGTTAAGAACCAGTTCAGATGCTGCCGGTGATATCACATACAGTGATTACGAAGAAGTGGATGGTGTGAAATTCCCTATGAAAATGACCATCAAAAACCCAATGATGCCAATGGCGCTTGAAACTAAAGTGACTTCGTTAGAATTCAATCAGGAGCTTTCAGATGAAGATTTCAAATAAATTGATTTCCATCTCATTTGATAAGAGACATCGCAAAATAAAAAGGGAGCCAAATCGGCTCCCTTTTTTATGCATTTGGATGCTCTTTCATCCAATGGTCAACGGAGAATTTGCCAGAGCCATAGATTAGAAATACCAAAAGAAGTATCAATACTACAATTGAAAGTTCAAACTCCAGATTATTGCTGACAGAAAGGAATCCTTGTTGAATATTCACAAAGTATACTGCGAAAAAGACAATGATACTTTTGGGAAATAGCGGCTATTATCATTTTCAATCGGAAGATTTATTATTCTTTCATATCGTTTCACCTTTACCATATTACCTGGTGTCACCGCAAAGTTTTTTAATGGATCAGGTTCCTGATCATTGTTTAACAATAATTCATCACCAATCATAAATACTGAGTATGCTTTCGAGTCAGGATGGACTTGAATAATTTTTCTGTTTTCATTTACCCTTATTCCCAACTCATGGAGAAGAGTATTATCTTCAAATCTTAAGTCTAAAGCTATTCCTGATGAATTGAGGGCTGTTTTTACAAATGGGATGATATCAATCTTTTCAAACAAAAGCTTGTTCAAAAGCATGAATGACTTTTCTGAATAATTTCGAACGAGGTCTAGAAAATCATAGAGTTTATACCCTTTACCGGTTTTTCCAAAAAGCTCCCAAAATTCTTTCATGATCATTTGAAGCCCCGAATTGTCACTTTTTAGTGAAACATCCAAACAAAAAGAAATGAGGGCTCCTCTATTGTAAATATTAACCTTGTCTTCCGGAATCCCCGGCGTATATCCATCTAGCCATAAATTGAAACTGGATTCCACAATGGATTCATTTGTCCAGCCTAGGTTGTCAGATTCTTTTTGGATTTGATTCTCCAAAATTTTCAAATAATCCATTTGCGAAAAATACCCTGAGGTCAGAAGATAATAATCACCCATATATGTGGTAATTCCTTCGAGAATAAAACCCGTATCTAAGTACGTCTCTTTGGACAGGTCATATTCAAGCAATTCTTTTGGCCGGATTCTACAGACATTCCAAAAATGATATAGTTCATGGGAGCTAACCCCAATAAGTTTCTTTAACAAGTCTCCCTCCGCTAGCTTGCTTGCAGGGCCTATAGTAATGACTGTAGAAAACTGATGTTCTACACCGTGATAATGCTGATAGGGGAGAAGGAGAAATATAAAATGGTAATCGTCGGCAGGAAAACCACCAAAGTCTTCCATCATCTTCTTGGTAAACCCTTTGAATACCTCTAAGATTTCCAGACTATTAAACTGTACATCTCCAACCCACCATAAGTGAAATTTTGAACTCGCAATTTTATAAGATTGATTTGAAATATTTTTTCCTGCCGTCCATGGGCTATCCATGATATGCTGATATCCATTAGCTTTCCACGTATTATTTGCTACCATTGGTAGAGGTGTGGCTATTTTATAAGTTTTTGGAATGTCTATGCTAACATCAATACTCTCTTTTTCCCTTCCTTGAACTTCAAAAATAAAATTGCTGAAGTTCAGATAAAGTAACTCATCATCTGACCAGCAGCTGCCTGCATTCATCGTGGCACAATAGTATTCATAATGGATTTTATATTCACCTTGAGAATGAGCCGTAAAAATCCAACGGTCTTTACTGATTTTTTGGAAAGCAACTTTTTCACCGTTTGAAAAGACATCAAAGGATCGGATATTTTTTGCGAAATTTGTGAGTTCATATCTTCCAGGTCTCCAGGCAGCTAATTGTAGTGTGATTGTTTCGTTTTGTTCACAAGGAATATGCAAGACTATCTGGATGAATTGTGATACTTTTGATTCTCTTTTGATAAAATACTTCATTTTTCAAACTGCTTAACTGTAACAAAAGTAAACGCCTGGTTTGTAAATAAAAAAAAGCTATCTATCTTTGCAATCCTTTTAGAGGAGAACCCTTGAGAAGAATAGTTAGGAAAGCAAAAAATATTAAAAGCATATCGTCATGAAAAGAACATTTCAGCCTTCTCGTAGAAAAAGAAGAAACAAGCACGGTTTCAGACTAAGAATGTCTACTGCTAATGGAAGAAGAGTATTGAAGTCTAGAAGAGCGAAGGGAAGGCACAAGCTTACCGTTTCTTCTGAAAAGACATTGAAAAAGTAATTCTTAGCATTTAATTTCCGTATTTTGATACGAAAACAAAATGCAATGAATTACAAACTTACAAAGAATGAGAGATTACATTCTGAAAAGTTAATTAAGGAACTTTTTAATAAAGGTTCCTCTTTTTTTTTACACCCCTTCAAAGTCCTGCTTTTAGACATGCCAGTTGAAGGTGATGGAACTGTTCAAGTACTTTTTTCGGTTTCAAAGAAGAAAATCAAACAGGCAGTCAAAAGGAATTTCATCAAAAGAAGGATGAAGGAAGCTTTCAGGCTCAATAAAAATGAGCTCAAAAACATTTCCAAAAACAGAAAACTCATAGGTCTAATTTACGTTTCTGCTGATGTTGATACATTTCAAAATATCGAAAGGAAAACACTGAAGGTCATCGACCGAATAAATTCTATCTCCGAAAAACAAAATCCACTTCCATGACCAATAAGAATAAAAACAAACTGATTGCAGTGCTAGGCACAGCTTTGATTGCAGTTTTACTTTTTTCATTTGTCAACCGTAACGATAAGCTTTTTACAATAGCAAAAAACTTAGATATTTTCGCTTCATTGGTGAGGGAATTGGATTCCTATTACGTTGATGATATTGATGCTGATAATCTTGTTACAGTCGGAATAAATGCTATGCTGGAAGAATTGGATCCATATACGGAATATATTCCAGAAGAAAATTCTGATGATTTCAGACTTATGACTACTGGAGAGTATGGAGGTGTAGGCGCGCTTATAGGAAATAGAACAGGATCAAATATGATCCTTATGCCTTACAAAGGGTTTCCTGCTCAAGCCGGAGGGTTAAGGATAGGAGATCAGATTCTTATGGTTGACACTGTCAATGTGGTAGATAAAGCTACTGCAGATATTTCAAAATTGTTGAAGGGGCCAGCCAACACGGACGTTTTTGTAAAAGTAAAAAGGGGGGAGGATACAGTTTCAGTTAATCTAACCAGAAGGAAAATTGTCATCAGTAATGTGCCTTATTATGGTAAAATTGATGAGAAGACAGGTTATATTAAATTGTCAGACTTCACCACTAATGCTGCTGCAGATGTCAGAAAAGCAATGGTTGATCTAAAATCCCAGGGAATTGAAAGACTTGTATTAGATGTACGTGATAATCCAGGAGGTATTCTTAAGGAAGCGGTTGAAATCGTCAATCTTTTTATTCCAAAGGGTAAGGAAGTCGTAAGTACCATTGGAAAGCTTGAGAGTGTCAACGCAGTTTATAAAACTACAAAATCCCCACTTGAT
Organism: Mongoliibacter sp.; assembly: GCF_007692705.1. Lineage (GTDB taxonomy): Bacteria > Bacteroidota > Bacteroidia > Cytophagales > Cyclobacteriaceae > Mongoliibacter. The sequence goes on along the minus strand of NZ_REBN01000272.1, from coordinate 2,722 downwards.
AAAGATATTCCGCTGGTGGTGCTTATTAATGAGCGAAGTGCTTCAGCAGCTGAGATTGTCGCAGGTGCACTTCAGGATTATGACAGGGCAGTTTTGATTGGGCGTAAAACATTTGGAAAAGGTTTAGTACAAACGACCGTACCGCTTTCCTACAACTCTCAGGTAAAAGTAACCACTGCTAAATATTACATTCCGAGTGGGAGATGTATACAGGCTATTGACTACAGCAAAAAAGATGAAAATGGAAATTCAAGGTCTATCCCGGATTCATTAAGGAATGAATTTAAAACTAAAAATGGGAGGATTGTAAGAGATGGTGCCGGTATTGAACCAGATAGAAAAATTGAGTCAAAGTCTTACGCTCCTATCACTTATAGCTTAGTTGCTAGAAGTTTGATTTTTGATTATGGTAATGAGTTTTACAGAAAACATGAATCAATAGGGAAGCCATCAGAATTTGAAGTAGACGAAACCATATACGAGAATTTTGTCTCGTGGCTTGAGGGTAAAGATTACGATTATACCACTTATGTTGAGAAAGCCTTAGAGGACTTGGTAAAGTATGCTGAAAAAGAAAAATATTTCGAAGAAATTCAGCCTACGATCAAGGATTTGAAAAATAAAGTAACTCACAACAAGGAGCAAGATCTTATTACTTATCAAGGCGAGATTAAGTCGGCTTTAAAGGAGGAACTGATTTCGAGATATTACTATCAGGAAGGAGTCATAGAGTCCTCATTGAATGATGATGACGACATTGATATGGCTATGAAAGTTTTTTCAGATCAAGTTGAGCTTAAAAATATTTTAACAGCTTCTGTCAAAAGAAAAAATTAAGTAATGTCACTGATTCTATCTGTAGAAACTGCAACCAATAATTGCTCCGTTGCCCTTCATGAAAATGGTACCCTTATCCATCTCCACGAAAATAATGAACCCAATTCTCATGGAAGGTTGATCGTAAAAATGATTGAAAGTCTTTTTACAAATGCAGGAGTTAAAGTGAAAGACCTTCAAGCTGTGGCAGTGTCTAAAGGCCCTGGTTCTTACACTGGGTTAAGGATAGGTGTTTCGACTGCTAAGGGTATATCTTTCGGCTTGGGGATACCTATTATAGCTGTGGATACGCTTAAGGCCTTGGCAAAGCAAGCTGTGTCAGAAAGTTTGAGTGAAAATAAATTGATTGTTCCCATGATTGATGCGAGAAGGATGGAGGTTTACACCGCAATTTATGATCATAGCCTCAAAATAATCCAACCACTGAGTCCTGTTATTGTGGAAGAAAATATTTTTGAAAAGTATCTCGAAAACTTTGAGATAACTTTCTTAGGTGACGGTATGAATAAACTTAAGGATATTTTGAAGCATCCAAATGCAATTTTTTTAGATTGTGAAAATTCTGCTAAAACCATTGGAGAACTGGCCTTTACCAAGTATGCAAATGGAGAGTTTGAAGACTTAGCTTATTTTGAACCGAACTACTTGAAAGATTTTCAAGTTCTTAAGTCAAAGAAAAACCTACTACTTCAATGACTGAAATAATTAATAGAGTAGCGAATAGTCCAATTATTACCATTGATCTTGAAAACTTTTACAGAAAAGAGCAAAGAGTAGTCTTTGATTTAAAGGATTTTCTCTTTCAGGGCATGGTACTTAAAGAGAAAGATTTTAGAAATGCTTTAAAGAATTTTGATTGGAATCTGTTCAAAGGTAAATTGGTAGCAGTGACATGCTCCGAAGATGCCATCGTTCCGACATGGGCTTTTATGCTTGTAGGGACTTACCTGGGGAAATTCGACATTGAGTATGTTATCGGTGACTTGGCATCATTAGAGCAGTTTTTATTTGAAAAGGAGCTTTCTGAAATTGATCCCGAGTTGTACAGGGACAGGCCAGTTGTTGTCAAAGGTTGCAGTAAATATCCAGTTCCATTCTATGCTTACGGAAGGGTTGTATCTCTACTTCAGCCTTTTGCAAAATCGATCATGTACGGAGAACCGTGCAGCACAGTTCCTTTGTATAAACGGGATAAAAAATAGTGTGCAAACTCTCCGGAAATAAATTAATCTTTTTTCTTATTCAGGTTTGGTAAATCCCACAAAGAGGTATAAGTTTGCATTCCAATTTCAGCAGAAAGGCTGATACAATATTTGACAAGTGTGTGGTGTGAAGAGTTAGAAAGAAAAAAAAACAATTTTTTTTATCGACACTTTTGGATGTTAAAAATAAACACCGATATTTGCACTCGCTTTTGGAGAAACGAGCTCCGAACAATCTCTTTGAAGAAGAGAAAAAGTTCATTGAAATGGTAAAAACAAAACGACACAAGTAGCATTTGCTACGAAATTAAAGAGTCAGGAAGACAACTAGGAATGTATTTATATATTCCACAACAAACTATACAACGGAGAGTTTGATCCTGGCTCAGGATGAACGCTAGCGGCAGGCTTAATACATGCAAGTCGTACGGTAGAGATTCTTTCGGGGATCTTGAGAGTGGCGCACGGGTGCGTAACGCGTATGCAACCTACCTGTTACAGGGGGATAGCCCGGGGAAACCCGGATTAATACCCCATGGTATATAGATACCGCATGGTATTTATATTAAAGATTTATCGGTAACAGATGGGCATGCGTAGGATTAGCTGGTTGGTAAGGTAACGGCTTACCAAGGCTACGATCCTTAGGGGTTCTGAGAGGAAGGTCCCCCACACTGGCACTG
>NZ_REBN01000237.1 GCF_007692705.1 Mongoliibacter sp. | reverse complement strand
CTTCTCAGATAGCCCATATCAAGGATTGGTTGAATAGAGGTGGAACCATTATTTCATTGAGAATGGCCAGCCAATGGCTCCAATCACAGGAAATCGTCAAGGAGGAATATCTTCAAATGGAAAGCGAAAAAGAGCCTGACTTTGTTCCTTTTGGCTCCAGAAGGGACTTTGAAGGAGCTAAAGCAATCGGTGGAAGCATTTACAAGGCCAAATTGGACATTAGCCACCCATTGGGTTTTGGTTATAGAAATGGTGAAATTCCTGTTTACCGAAACTCCACTATTTTCTTTAAGCCCTCCAAAGACAAGTATCAAACTCCTGTCAGGTATGCTGAAAACCCTTTGATGGGAGGCTATATTTCCCCTGCAAATCTTGAGAAAATCAAACAGAGTGCAAGTGTAATGGTCAGTCCTGTAGGAAGTGGTAGGGTTATTCATTTTATTGATAATCCTAATTTCAGAGGTACTTGGTTTGGAACAAATAAGCTTTTCCTGAATGCCATTTTCTTTGGTGATAAAATTTAAGCAAGCATAGTAAACCATGTTTCAGAAAGTACTGCCTTGGCTTTGGGCAGTACTTTTTTTATTTAATGGGACATTAATCCTGAAAATTCATGAACTTTGGGACAAAGAAAAATCTGTGTCAAGTTCCATATTACTCCTTACCCCTCCATTTACCCAGCTCAATACCCCCTACCCTGCTACAGCATATATTAAGGGGTACTTGAATACAATTCAAGTCAGATCTGTACAGGCAGATCTTGGTATAAATGTGATTCTAAAAATGTTTTCAAAAGCTGGTCTATCAAAAGTATTTGATACCATTTTATCACTGGACTTGGGAAAGTTTTCAAAGAACTCAAAAAGAATAATTCGTTTGAGGCATGAGTACTTAGCGACCATTGATCCTGTTATAAGTTTTTTACAATTTACCAATCCAACCCTTGCCTATAATATTTGTGATGAGGAATTCTTACCGCAAGCTTCACGCTTTGAGCAATTGGAAGATTTGGAATGGGCTTTTGGGACTTTAGGCTTACAGGATAAGGCAAGGCATTTAGCGACTCTATATTTGGAAGATTTGAGTGATCTCATTCAGGAGTGTCTGGATCCCAATTTTGGTTTTAGCAGGTATGCGGAAAGATTGGGAAGGTCAGCAGTGCATTTTGACCCCATAGAAGAAGCATTGCTTCAAGAACCTAGTTTTACGGATTTGTTTCTTTTTGAAGCCTTGGATGAGCTTTTTGCACATAAAATCCCTGATTTAGTCTGTTTTTCTGTTCCTTTTCCCGGGAATCTATATGCGGCTTTGAGGGCAGGAAAATACATCAAAGAAAATCATTCCCATGTCAAAATTGCCATGGGAGGTGGCTACCCAAATACCGAATTGAGATCTTTGAAGGAACCAAGAATTTTCAAATATCTCGACTTTATTACTTTGGATGATGGCGAGCGGCCTTTGAGTTGTCTGTTGGAATACTTACAAGGAAAAAGGACTTTAAGTGGATTGAAAAGGACCTTTGTATATGAGGATGGAGAGGTGAAATATATCAATACATCCAAAGAAGTAGATATTTCTTTCAGCAAAACAGGAACTCCGGATTATACAGGTCTTCACTTGAAGAAATACCTGTCAGTGATCGAAATGGCAAACCCCATGCACAGGTTGTGGTCTGACGGAAGGTGGAATAAACTAACCATGGCACATGGCTGCTATTGGAAAAAATGTACTTTTTGTGATATTTCACTGGATTACATAAAAAACTATGAGCCCATAAATGCCAGTATCATTTGCGATAGAATTGAAGAGCTGATATCACAAACTGGGGAAACTGGATTTCATTTTGTAGATGAGGCTGCTCCCCCAGCCTTAATGCGGGAATTGGCTATTGAAATTTTGAAAAGAAATCTCAAAATCAGCTGGTGGACCAATATACGTTTTGAAGAAAGGTTTACTTTGGACCTGTGCAGGTTATTGAAAGCTTCAGGTTGCATTGCTGTATCCGGAGGACTGGAGGTTGCCTCTGACAGGTTACTTACTTTGATGCAAAAAGGAGTTACTGTAGCGCAGGTGGCAAGGGTGGCACATAATTTTACTAATTCCGGAATTATGGTTCATGCCTACCTGATGTACGGATTTCCTACCCAAACAGCTCAGGAAACTATTGACAGCCTTGAGATGGTCAGGCAGCTATTCATGAATAATGTTTTGCAATCCGGCTTTTGGCATCTATTTGCCATGACTTCCCATGCCCCCATAGGTATGCAGCCTGAAGCATATGATGTTGTAAGAATAGGACCTGAAAAAGGGCTTTTTGCGGATAATGACCTTGCCCATGAAGATCCCAAAGGAACAACACATGAGAAATTCAGCGATGGGTTAAAAAAAGCACTGTTCAATTTCATGCATGGTTTGGGTTATGATTTCCCTTTACAGGAATGGTTTGGGTTTAGAGTTCCTAAAACAACAGTTCATAAAAATTTTATCTGGCGATCTATACAACAAGAAACATCTCTGACCATCAGACCAAGCTCAAAACTGATTTGGCTCAGCACTATTCCTGAAATGGAGAAATATTATACACATAGAAAAGGAAAACAAAAAGAGCGATGGAAACTTATTTTTACCAGTAAATCTCAGGTCAGAGAATTAGACATTGAGAAAGAAATAGGTGAAAAAATAATCATCATGTTAGAAAAATGTATTCCATTACCTGAAAAAAAGGAAATGGTTTTAAGCGAATTTCAAAAGTTTTATGAAAGTCTAGGGTTGGACGATTTTGGAGCCTTTCTTGAATCAGAACTTTGGGAAGTGCTTCAGGAAGAAGGCCTGGTATTGGTATAAATATATAATGAAAAACCCGGCCTAAAAGACCGGGTTTTCACTCACTTTAACCACTAACAACCATAAAACAAATTCCTCATGTTGAGGACCCGAAAGTCCTTCTAGTCACTCAGAACGATGAAAAACATCAATTGTTCGTAGTCGATACGGGAATCGAACCCGTGTTTCATCCGTGAAAGGGATGCGTCCTAACCCCTAGACGAATCGACCATTTTGATTTTGGGGAACCTCATTTTCGTAAGGTGATGCAAATATAGAGGCTTAAATCTACAATGCAAAACACAGCCAAAAAATATTTGGTTTCCAACTCCAAAACTCTGAAAATAAGCTGGAAAAATATTTTTAGTCATTGAAGAACAACTTTATTAATTTCGCATCTGATAAAATTAGTCACCACTATTACATGAAAAATAAAAGAGTTGCTGTAAATGGATGCGGCAGAATAGGCCGTTTGGCCATTAAATTGATTTTAGAAAAAGAGGGTGTGGATTTGGTAGCAGTTAATGACCTGACAGATCCAGAAACTCTAGCTCACCTGATCCAATACGATTCTATTCATGGGAAATACCCCCATAAGGTAGAAGTCCTCAATGGCAACATCGTAACCAAAGGGAAAACCATTAAAATTTTTGCTGAAAAGGATCCTTCAAGAATCCCATGGAGGGAATTGGATATAGATATTGTCCTGGAATCTACGGGAAGGTTCACAGAAAGAAAACTGGCAGAGGGTCATCTAAAAGCCGGAGCCAAAAAGGTAATCATCACAGCTCCCTCAAAAGATGAACATGTACCAACTGTGGTGCTGGGAGTTAATAATGAGGTTTTAGAGAATGAATCGGATGTGGTTTCCAATGCATCTTGTACTACAAACTGTCTTGCCCCAATGGTGAAGCTTCTGGATGATCATTTTGGAATAGTAAAGGGATTTGTATCTACAGTCCATTCTTATACAAATGACCAAAACCTTCATGATGCTCCTCACCGCGATTTGAGAAGGGCAAGAGCCGCTGCTTATTCCATAATCCCCACCACTACACATGCAGCTAAGGCCATGGAAATAGTATTGCCCCATCTGAAAGGTAAGATTGAAGCTTCTGCCATGAGAGTTCCTGTTCCTGATGGTTCTCTGACAGATTTGATTGTATTATTGGAAAGGGAAACGACGACCGATGAAGTCAATAAGCTATTTGAAAATGCAGCTAAAAATGAGTTAAAAGGTATTCTGGAATATGTGGATGCCCCTATTGTGTCCATTGATATCATAGGCAATCCCCATTCCTGCATATTTGACTCAGGGCTGACTTCTGCAAAAGGAAATTTAGTGAAGATTGTAGGTTGGTACGACAATGAAGCCGGTTACTCGAATAGGCTCGTGGACTTGATCCAGTTGATCTAGTTTATATCAGGCCTCATCCTCTATGTCAGTAACATGAGGCCTGACATAATCTATGGCATCCTGAACTGCATCTAAAAATTTATCAAAATGGACCATAAAAGCTTCGTTGAAACCTTGCTCTTCAATGATCTCCTTACCATCCAGAATAATTTCACTTAATAATGTCATGTCAAATAAAGCAAGAGATGGCTTTACTTTGTGTCTGATTTCCTGAATAATTACCTGATCTTGATTTTCAGCACCTTCAATGTACTTATCTCTGAGTTCTTGTAAAGAAAAATAAATAGCCGAAACCAACTCTGCTTTAAACTCAGCGTCTCCTTCGGTCATTTCTTCGATTTTATCAAAACTCACAGGTGGTGTTTGTTGCATGTTATTTTGGATGATTCACATTGCTTCCTGCCAAGTATCCAGTACTCCAAGCGGCCTGAAAATTAAAGCCACCGGTTATTCCGTCAATATTTAATACTTCTCCGGCAAAAAACAGCCCTTTTATGATTCTGCTTTCCATAGTTTCAGGGTTAACTTCAGATATATCAACTCCACCGGCCGTCACAAATTCTTCTTTAAATGTTGTCTTTCCTTTAACGGCAACAATATAACAAAAAAGATTTTGAACCAATCTATTAAAATATTTTTTTGAAATGTCCTGCCAAAGCAAATTTTCTTCGATTTCAGCAGTTTGGGTGAGATGTTCCCAAAGCCGTGATGGCAAATCAAATAAGGGATTTTTCGAAATTTTCTTTTTGGGATGCTGGATTTTAAAATTAATAAGATGTTTTTCAATATCACTTTCAGAGTGTGATGCATTCCACCTTATATGGGCATTCGTTTGGTATTCATGCTCATATAGCCATTGAGCTCCGAAGGCCGAAAGCTTCAATACTGCTGGACCGCTCACTCCCCAGTGTGTAATCAACAAAGGTCCTTCATAAGAGAGCTTGGTACTCTCCAGGCGTACGTGGGCATTTGGAACAGATATTCCCATAAGCTTTCGCAGAGGTTCTTGGGGAGTATTGAAAGTGAATAAAGATGGAATAGGTGGAACAATAGCATGCCCTAATTGCTGAATGTAATTGAATCCTTCTTTTTTGGGATTTCCTCCCGAGCATATGATCAATCTATCAAAAATTAATTCTCTCTTGCCATCACTGACTTCAAACATTCCCTTTGATATTGAAATCTTGTGTACATTAAAACTTTTAAGAACAGCCACCTTAAGTTTTTCAGCTTCTTTTTCCAGCGCATCTATAATGCTTTGAGAAGAATCAGAAACGGGAAACATCCTTCCATCAGATTCTACTTTTAGTTTTACTCCCCTACTTTCAAACCAATCAATGGTATCTTTGACAGAAAAGTGCCGGAATACTTTTTTTAGGAATTTTTCTCCTCTAGGGTAATTCTTAGAAAGCTTGGACACTTCAAGAGCATTGTGGGTTACATTGCACCTACCTCCTCCTGAGATTTTCACCTTGGCCAAAGTCTTGGAGGTCTTTTCCAGAAGGAAAACTTCTGTCTGAGAACCTGCAGCATGTATAGCGGCGAAATAACCTGCAGCTCCTGCGCCTATTACCCCTATTTTTAATTTATTCACTTTAAATTATCTCCTTTTTTTACCAGTAATAGAGCCCATTATACCTCTTGTGACTTCCCTAAAAACCGTTCTTCCTAATTGTCTCATCATCGTATTCTTGCTCAAATCTTCCAGCAGGGTTGTTTCTTTGGCAGGTCTACCTCTCTTAGTAGGAGGAGTTTGGACTTTTTCCTTTTCGGCATGCTTTTCAGCTTCCGTAATTTTCTTATCCAAAAGATGAAATGCACTTTGTCGGTCGATCATCACATTATATTTACTTACCAAATGGGACCTTTCTACCAATTGATTAATTTCCTCTTCAGCCAAAATATCCATTCGGGAAATAGGTGCCCTCAGAAGGGTATGCGCCAATGGAGTGGGAATACCTTTTTCATTGAGCGCTGTAACAAGTGCTTCACCAATTCCCATAGATGTCAGGACTTCATCTGTTTTGTAAAAATCTGAAATAGGGTAATTTTCTGCAGTTTTCCTGATTGCTGTTCTATCCTTAGCCGTAAATGCCCGCAAAGCGTGCTGGATTTTAAGTCCTAATTGCCCAAGAATTCTTTCAGGGACATCCGTTGGTGTCTGGGTGCAAAAATATACTCCAACTCCTTTGGAACGGATTAATTTCACTATTGCTTCTATTTTATCTATAAGATCCTTAGAAGCATTGGAAAAAACCAAATGTGCTTCATCTATAAAAAGACAAAGCTTGGGTTTTTCTGAATCTCCCTGTTCAGGAAAGGTCTCATAAATTTCAGATAGCAGACTCAACATAAAAGTAGAAAAGAGCTTGGGCCGGTTTTGAATATCGGTTAGCCTTATAATGGAGACTACTCCCCTACCGTTGACATTTCGGACGAAATCATTGACCTCAAAAGAGAGTTCACCAAAGAAGTTCTCCGCACCTTGCTGTTCCAATTCAATGATTTTCCGCATGATGGTATTTACCGTAGCTGATGAAACAGCACCAAATTCTTTGCTAATTTCTTCTTTACCTTCATTGATTACATATTGAAGTACTTTTTTGAGATCCCTTAGATCCAATAAGGGCAGGTGATTTATATCACAGTATCTAAAAATCAGAGCCATTACGCCGCGCTGAGTATCATTGAGTTCAAGAATTTGGGACATCAATACCGGTCCAAATTCAGAAATCGTAGCTTTGAGTTTGACACCTTTTTCATCACTGATGGACATCAACTCTACTGGCAAGCCCATCCCTTCATAATCCACCTCAATAAGTTGAGACCTCTTTTCAATATGGCTGTTGAAGGTGCCTGGCCGAGCCAACCCGGATAGATCCCCTTTAAGGTCCATCAACACCGAGGGAACACCATTGAGGGAAAGCTGTTCTGCAATTACCTGAAGTGTTTTGGTTTTCCCTGTACCGGTAGCACCAGCTATCAAACCATGCCTGTTCATGGTTTTTAAAGGAATCTTAACCTGTGCCCCTTTTACAGGTTCCAGATCAAGTATACCTGTACCTAAAACAATGGATTGGCCTTTGAAATTATAACCTTGTTCGAGGTGTGCCCTAAAGTCTTCTATTTTGCCCATAGGATAGATAATTGTTGAAAAACTGAATTCAAAAGAATAAAAGATCTATTTCAAAAGTAAGGATTTCTCCTTTTAAAAAGTGGATTAATCTCTTAACTTCAAAAATTCTTAATCTGTCTTTTATGAAAAAAATCTACCCATTCCTGTTTTTCATTATATGTTTGAATATTACATGGCATTACTGTTTCGGTCAACAGGCAATACCACAACCTGTTAAACTCAGCCTGGAAGAAGCCAATCGACTTTCGAAACTCCCCCTTCATTGTATGCAGGTGGAATACCCCAATAAATTGAATCAGACATTAGAAGACGAATCATTTTTAAAAGGTCCTAAAGCACTCCATCCTGCTTTTTACGGATGCTTTGACTGGCATTCAAGTGTGCATGGACATTGGATGCTGGTAAGCTTGTTGAGAGAATTTCCGGACTTAGAAGATACTGAATTGATCAGAAAAAAATTGTCTCAAAATATCAGTAAGGAGAATATTGAGCAGGAAGTGGCATATTTCCACATGCCTCAAAACAGTAGTTTTGAAAGAACGTATGGTTGGGCTTGGATCCTGAAATTGGCAGAGGAACTTTTAAAATGGGATGATCCTTTGGCAAGAGAACTGGAAGGGAATCTTCAGCCCTTGACAGATTTGATGGTTGAAAAATACATCGATTTTTTACCCAAATTGATTTATCCAATCCGTGTTGGTGAACATAGCAATATCGCTTTTGGGCTTTCGCTGGCTTTTGATTACGCCTTGATTGCAGATCAAAAGCAATTAACAGAACTGATTAGGGAAAGGGCCTATCATTGGTTTGGGCAGGATAGAGATTGTCCAATGGGATGGGAACCCAGTGGTTTTGATTTTCTTTCACCCTGTTTTCAAGAACTGGATATCATGAGAAAGGTGATGCCTGCCGATGATTTCTTGGTGTGGCTGGAAGCCTTTATGCCTGACCTTGAAAATCCTGATTTTACATTGGATCCTGGAGAAGTGAGTGACAGGACTGACGGAAAGCTGGTACATTTAGATGGGCTCAATTTTAGCCGGGCATGGGTATTATATGGCTTGATCACGAGTTTTCCTGAGCAATACGGACACCTTACCGGGATAGCCAATGAGCATGTAATGTATTCTTTACCCTCAA
>NZ_REBN01000188.1 GCF_007692705.1 Mongoliibacter sp. | reverse complement strand
CCCTTGGCATCCAAAGGCATAAGATCTAACCCCGAATTACCATGTCGCTCAGCAATCATCATGTAACCGGAAGATGGAATTTGATTGGGATAGATGATATCCACAAATGCGTTATTCTCTTCCAAAATTGGCGTGGGGCTAATATCCCAATAAGATCTCAAATCAGGAATAGAGACAACTTCCTCCATTGCTCTGAGAAAATTCTCAAGATTATTGGCATGCGTGATATGCTGAGAAGGGTCACTATGATTATATTTCACTACCTGAATTTCCGAAAATGATTGGTTGCTACCCAAAAGAGGATTAGCACTTTTTACTGAAGGGAATCTGGAAGTAGCAAAAATTCTCTGCCCGTTTTCTAAAAGTATTGATCCAATTTCTACAGTGACATCTTCGGGCATTGGATTCTCTTCACCCTCATTCGTTTGAACTATGGTACGCTCTTGGGCTCCGCCTTTATCTACGATCAGGGTAATTTCTTTGATTCCGACACTGTTGTTATTTTTATCGACATAAACAGTGTTTTGAGCAAGAGCAACATTGACGAGAAAAAACAAAATGATTAAAAGAGCTCCCTTCAAAAAGACATAATTACCACTCACTGATATATCAAGTGTTGGTAAAGCGGGCTGAAAAGAGCTATTTGAAGGCCTCATGCAGGGTTATAAGAATAGTACTGGGTGATAAAACGGGGTGATTAAATCTTTATACTAATTATATTGTTGTAAAAATACACTTTTTTGTTTTTCATAAACAAATAAAAGCAAAAATATTTTATGCGAAATGCATTTTTTTTGATTCAAAAGTATTTTAAAAAGTGTTGATATACAAAAAAGGAGGCCTCAGCCTCCTTGGTTTTTAACTTTTTTTTCTGTTTTGAGGTTCTTAATGTATTCCTTAATAACTCTCATTTTTTGATTATTTCCCAAAATCTCTTTGGGAATAATCCTTTCCAAGCTCCAATACATATTTGAAATTAATTTTGGGTGACACTTGTATAACGCTGCTTTAATAAATTAAGTTTTTGATCCATTTCAAACACAAGGTTCGCTTTTTGTTTTTAATGAGTATATTCAATCATCAAAAACCTTAATATATGGAAACCATAACCAAAGAAAATATACAAGTCGAGATTGATGAAACTTTTTTGATTCAAAAAAAGCAATCTGTCCAAAACCGTAACCAATCAGTCAAGGAACGAAAGGTTTTACTGGAAAAACTACTTACTTGGATAAAAGATAATCATACAGATATTCAAAAGGCCATACATGCGGATTTCAAAAAACCGTATGCAGAAATAGATATATCGGAAATTTTTGTAGTTACTTCAGAAATCAAACATGCCCTCAAGCATATTGACAGCTGGGTGAAGCCTAAGAAAGTGTCCACTCCTTTGCCGATGTTGGGGACAAAATCCTATATTCATTGTGAACCAAAAGGAACCAGTCTCATCATTGCTCCATGGAATTACCCCTTCAACCTCGCCTTAGGGCCATTGGTTTCGGCCCTTGCTGCAGGTTGTACTGCTATTATAAAGCCATCAGAACTTACTCCTCATACTTCGGCATTATTGAGACGTTTGGTTGGAGAGACCTTTGACAAAAGTCAGGTGGCCTTATTCGAAGGAGAAATAGAAGTAGCGCAGATGCTTTTGGCCAAACCTTTTGACCACATCTTTTTCACAGGAAGTCCAGCTGTTGGAAAAATCATCATGAAGGCAGCAGCAGAAAACCTCAGTTCCGTTACTTTAGAGTTGGGAGGGAAGTCGCCTGCTATCATCGATGCCAATACAGATCTGAAAGATGCGTCCGGAAAAATAATCTGGGGGAAATTTGTGAATTGTGGACAAACCTGCATCGCTCCTGATTATATCCTGGTACACCATTCGGTCAAAGACGATTTCTTAAAAGAAATCAAGACCCAAATTGGAAAAATGTATAATTCATCTGGTAAAGGAGTGGTAAAAAGTAAGGACTATGCTCGAATCGTAAACGGGAAGCACCTAAAAAGACTCAAAAACCTTTTGGCTGATGCGGAACTCAAAGGTGCTCAAAAATTCTATGGGGGTAATATAGATGAGACAGAAAACTTTTTTGAACCTACCATCCTTACTGACCTTTCAGAAGATATGGAAGTAATGCAGGAAGAAATCTTCGGACCAATTCTGCCTGTGATCACATTTGATGACTTGGAGGAAGCAATTAACTACATCAATCTCAAACCAAAGCCATTGTCACTTTATGTTTTTTCCAAAGATTCAAATAATATAAAAAGGGTGATCAAAGAAACTTCATCGGGTGGGGCTCTTGCCAACGATTGTGTGATTCATTTCCTTCAAAATGAGCTTCCATTCGGAGGAGTCAATAATTCAGGTATTGGGAAAGCACATGGATATTTTGGGTTTTTGGCCTTCAGTAATGAAAAGTCAGTAATGCATCAGAGAGTCGGCCTAACCGCTTCAAAGCCCCTTTATCCTCCCTATGGCTTTACCAGCAAAAAAATCATTGATAGTCTTTTGAAATGGTTCTAACTTGAAAAGTGTAATAATTAAACAATAAAAGGTATGAATAGTTGAAAAATGGTGGTCTACATGGTTTTTCAAATTCATCTTCTTATATATTCGCTTTGAAAAAATCTTTCATTTTTATTTTTCTTTTTATTCCTACCATTCTCATGGCGCAGGAAAACCAGAAGCTGACATTGGATGAGCTGATCAAAATAGCCTATCTAAATCAACCGGCTCTAAGAATGTCTATGATGGAGCGGGAAATTATTGATAATAATGTCAAGTCATCACTATCGGGCTGGCTTCCACAGGCTGGCCTTGAAGCTGATTATTTCAGGTATTTTGAACAGCCTGTGGCCATATTTCCAGACTTTAACAATCCCGAATCCGGAGCAGTCCAAGAAGTTCGAACCGGAGTTCCTTTTAATTCTAATCTCAATTTTTTTCTAAACCAATCCATTGTCAACAATGACCTGTTTAGGGCAAAAGGCCAAGCCAATTATCTGAGGGCCTCCGCAGAACAGAATCTAGAGCTGGTAAAAATAGACCTCAACGTGAATACCAGTAAGGCTTTTTATGAGGCATTACTCAGTCAGGAAGAAATCCGAATCCGGCAAGAGGATATCCAAAGGCAGGAAAGGCAACTGAAAGATGCAAGATCTCTTTATGAGGCCGGAATATCAGATAATATTGATTACAAGAGGGCTAGTATCGCCCTTCAAAATTCCAGATCTGCTCTTTTTCAAGCAAAAGAACAATTTCAAGTCAGTATGGCCAGGCTCAAGGAGTTGGCTGGATTGCCCAGAGAGACTCAGCTAGAGTTGGATTATGACCTGAATACCCTTATCAGTCAAGTCCAAATGGATACTTTGGAAGGAGTGGATTACGAGAGGAGGTTTGAAACCCAATATTTAATCTCCCAAAAAAATATTCAGGAAGCTGAATTGGCCTTTTCAAGAAGGGCTTTTCTTCCCAATATTGATGCGTTTTTCAATTACAATATCATCTACCAGACTCTTGATGGAAGCCAGCTTTTCAATACTGCCTTTCCAAATTCTCTTGCGGGCTTTAGAATGGCTTTCCCCATTTTTCAGGGAGGTAGAAGGAATTTTGAAATCAGGGCAGCAGATCTTCAATTGAGGCAATTGGAAGTCGCCCAAAGTGAACTGCAATTACAAATCAACCGCGAACATCAGGAGGCTTTGAGTACATATAAATCCTATCTCTATGAGTGGAAAATTCAGGGAGAGATTAAAGAGACAGCAGAAGAGATTTACAATACCATAAGCTTACAGTATGAAGAAGGAGTGAAAAATTTTCTTGAGGTTATTCAGGCTGAGACTGATCTCAGGACTAGCCGGATCAATTATATCAATGCCTTGTTTAGATTGATGGCCAGCAAAATGGATTTGTTGAGGGCAAGAGGAGAAATTCAAACGGAGGAAATATGAGACTTGATAAATATATACCGATCACAAATATATTCTTGATTCCTCTGCTACTGCTCTTGTCATGTGGAGAGTCAAAGGATGAAGAAAAGAGGGAGAAAGTTACCGTAACAATTGCCGAAGAAAAGGAATTGAGGTTTTCAAGAAATTTCCCCGCCACCACGGTTGCTTTGGAGGAGGTTGAGCTACGTGCTGACGTAGTAGGGTATGTTACTGGGATTTTTATTAAAGAGGGTCAGGAAGTCAAGAAGGGCCAACTTTTGTATCAAATTGATCCTACGAGATACGAAGCCAGAAAACAGCAGGCTGCTTCCTCAGTTTCCATTGCTGAGTCAAATTTGGAAAGAATCAAAAAAGACTTTGAACGGTATGAAAGGTTAAAAGCAGAAGACGCCATAGCGGCACAGATTTATGATAATGCGCTGAATGAGCTTCGAAATGCCGAACAAGAACTCAATGCGGCCAAATCTGAACTTGAAAATACAAGCATCGACCTGCAATATGCCAGTATATATGCGCCTTTTAATGGAACCATAGGTTTCAGTCAAGTGAGAATGGGGAGTTTGGTCAATCCCGGAGAAAGCCTGCTTAACATTATTTCAAGAGATGATCCTATGGGAATAGACTTTTATCCTGAAGAGAGATATTTAAATATGTTTCAGGAATTGAAAGCCTATGAAAATGCAATGGAAGATTCTCTTTTTACACTTAGGTTAAGTGATGGTAGCGCTTTCCCACATTCCGGGCAAATCGAAATATTGGATAGGGCAGTAAATAGAAATACAGGAACCATTCAGATCCGCCTCAAATTCGACAACAAAGAAAGAAAATTAAGACCCGGAATGAGTACCACCCTAATCGTCAAGGAGACTGAAAAGGAAAAGGTTTTATTGATTCCTCAATCAGCCATTAAAGAACAGATGGGGGAATTTTCTATTTTTCTGGTAGAAGATGAGGTGGTAAAGCAGGTCAAAGTAAAAACCGGAAGGAATTACCAAGATAAAAGAGTAATTGAGGAAGGGTTGGAGCCTGGGCAAAAAATTATTGTCAAAGGAATTCAAAAGGTGAAGGATGGAGATAAGGTTGAAATCATTGAGGAAAAGGAATCATGATAGCAGATACTTTTATAAGAAGGCCCAACACTGCCATTGTAATTTCACTTTTCATTTTGCTGCTTGGTATTTTGGCAATCAGCACACTTCCCGTATCACAATACCCTAACATTACACCTCCTGTTATTCAGGTCACCGCTACTTATACCGGTGCCGATGCTGAGACCATAGAACAAACGGTCATGACTCCCTTGGAAACCGAAATCAATGGTACTCCAGGAATGTCTTACATTGAAAGTACAGCAAGCAGTGAAGGCCGGCTGACGATGAATATCACCTTCGAAGTAGGTACAGATATAGATGTAGCTGCTGTGGAAGTACAGAACAGAATTTCTGTAGCTGAACCCTTACTTCCAGAGGAGGTAAGAAGACTTGGAATTGTGGTTAGGAAAAGGAACCCCAGTATCCTCCTGATTGTATCTATTTTCAGTCCAGAAGGTACTCATGGGATTGATTTTCTAAATAACTATACCAATATATTTGTAAAAGATGAACTTCTCAGAGTTCCTGGAGTAGGGGATATTTTTGCCCGGGCTGAAGATTTCAGCATGAGGATATGGCTGAAGCCTGATAGGCTTTCACAGTTGGGTATCACTGCCAATGAAGCCATAGCCGCCTTACAGGAACAAAATCTTCAAGTGGCTGCAGGACGGATCGGAGCCCCTCCCCAAACAGAGTTTCAAGCCTTTGAATATACAGTATTCACTAATGGTAGACTGGAAACTGTGGAGGAGTTTGAGAATGTCATCCTCAAAAATAACCCTGAAAACAACGCCCTGGTATATCTTAAAGATGTCGCAAGGGTGGAATTGGGACGATTCGACTATGCTACCAATAATTTTACGGATGGCTATCCTGCTGCATACCTCTTGGTGTATCAGACTCCGGAAAGTAATATACTCGAAACAGAACAGGGCATAAGAGAAACTATGGAAAGGCTAAAAGCCAATTTTCCCAAAGACCTGGATTATATTGTTCCTTTTGAATCTGCCTCAGTCGTGTCAGAATCCATCAATGAGGTCGTGAAAACCTTGTTCATTGCTTTGGGACTTGTGATATTGGTCGTTTTCGTTTTTTTGCAAAATTGGAGGGCGACCCTAATTCCTATATTGATCATCCCTGTCTCTATCATAGGTACTTTTGCCCTTTTTATCCCCTTAGGGTTCACAATCAATACCTTGACCCTATTTGGTTTTGTTTTGGCAATAGGTATTGTAGTGGATGATGCCATTGTAGTGGTGGAGGCTACTGCTGCGATCATGGAAAAAAAGGGTGTCTCTGCAAAAGAAGCTGTCACCGAAGCCATGAAACAAATTTCGGGACCTGTTATAGCCATGTCTCTGATAGTAGCCTCAGTTTTTATTCCTGTAGGGTTTATTCCGGGTATTATTGGTCGGCTCTACCAGCAGTTTGCAATGGCCGTAGCTGTATCGGGCTTGATTTCAGGCTTTGTGGCTTTGTCCCTTACTCCAGCCCTTTGTTCACTCCTGCTCAAGCCCAGTAGCATCAGTGAAAAAAGCAGAGGATTGGATAGGTTTTTCTTCCATTTCAACCGGCTTTTCGATAAACTACAAAAGAGGTATGATACTGCGGTAGAGTGGAGCTTGGGTAAAATCAAAGTCATTGTAATCGGCCTCCTTTTTCTGGGTGCAGCGACCATTTTTATGTTCCAGCTTAAGTCTACAGGATTTATTCCCACAGAGGATGAGGGTCGGCTTTTCGTTACTTTTGAGCTACCTGAAGGTTCATCCACCAATAGGACCCTCACCACCATCAATAAACTTATGGATATCCTTCAAGAACAGGAAGAGGTACTTCATTTTTCAGCTGTAACAGGACTTAATGCAGTCAATTTCGCATCCAAATCAAACAGTGGGACGGTGTTTACTCAGCTTACTCCTTGGGATGAGAGAAAGGGTAAAGGACAAAATGCATTCGAGGTCAGGGATAGGCTGGAAAAAATTCTGGCTGAGAGAATGCCGGAAGCAGAGGTGGTTATCATTGCTCCTCCCGCAATTCCCGGGCTGGGGAGCACATCTGGTTTTACCTTTATTTTTCAGGAGTTTGACAATAGTGGGGACATCAAAGATTTCGAGTCCAACTTAAAAGCCTTTATTGGAGATATCAATGCACATGAAGATATTGCTTCTGCATTTAGCTTCTTCAGTGCAAGTACACCAGCCTTTCAAATTAACCTTGATAGGGAAAAAACCGCAAGATTGGGTGTCAATATTGGTGAAGCTTATCAAACATTACAGACTTACCTGGGAAGTGTCTATGTCAATGATTTTATCCTTTACAACCGAAACTTCCGCGTACTCGCCCAGGCTGATTCTGCCTACAGGGAGAGCCCGGAATCTTTGAGTCAGTTTTTCCTTAGAAATTCAGAAGGAGGACTTACTCCTTTAAGTAATCTGACAGAAGTCAACTTAATAGAAAATGCACCTTTGATCAGTCATTTCAATCTTTTCCGTTCAGCCACAATCAATGGTGAGGCGGCGCAGGGCAAAAGCTCGGGTGATGCCATCAGGGCATTGGAGGAAGTTGCAAAAAACAACCTTCCATCAGGTTATGGATTTGAATATTCAGGAATTACAAGAGAAGAAGTAGCTACCGGAGGAAGTACCATATTGATATTTCTGCTTTCGATCATTTTTGTGTTTCTCTGTCTCACGGCATTGTATGAAAGCTGGTCTGTGCCTTTTTCAGTTCTTTTGGCCGTACCTACGGGTGCTTTTGGTGCCATCATCACCTTGCTTTTGATTCCAAGATTGGATAATAATGTCTATGCACAGATTGGTCTTTTGACCCTTATAGGTTTAGCAGCTAAAAATGCCATACTGATAGTTGAGTATGCCAAAGAAAGGGTGGATAGCGGTATGGGTATCAGGGAGGCAGTGATTGAAGCCTCAAAACTTAGGCTTAGGCCCATTATCATGACCTCATTGGCCTTTATTTTGGGTATTATGCCGTTGGTTTTTGCAGGTGGTGCCGGTGCTTTGGCTAGACAAACCATTGGATGGACTGTATTTGGAGGAATGACTGTGGCTACGTTGATGACTATTTTCATTGTACCTGTACTATTTGTTTTGATTACGGGATGGGCCTATTCTGAAAAGGAACTTGCCGCATTGAAAGAGAAAAAAGATACCTGATTATTTCTATCTTGAAAAAAATATATCCGCAGCAATGAATAAACCAATACTCTGTCTACTGCTTTTTACCATGATGACATTTTCAACTCTTTCTGCAAACGCCCAACAAAGACCACGTGAATTGGGTATCAAAATAGGTGTACTGGCAACGGGGAAAATGAACGCCATTACAGATGTCGCTGGAGTTGGTGTTGGCCATTTTACCAAAATCGAAGGAAATAACATCCGCACGGGAGTCACTGCCATTCTTCCACATGAAGGCAATCTCTTTCAACTGAAAGTTCCCGCAGCGGTACATGTGGGTAACGGTTTTGGGAAACTGGCTGGGAGTACCCAAATTCAAGAATTGGGCAATATGGAAAGTCCCATAGTGTTGACCAATACCCTGAGTGTCGCTGCCGGAATCGACGGTATCGTAAAATACACCCTAAGTCAGGAAAATAACGAATCTGTACAATCTGTCAATGCTGTAGTAGGAGAAACCAATGATAGTTATTTGAATGATATTCGTGGTCAACACATCTCTCCAGGAGATGTGATCAAAGCTATAAAATCATCTTCACTATCAACCGTACAGGAGGGTAATGTTGGAGCTGGGACCGGTACAGTTTGTTTTGGGTTTAAAGGAGGAATAGGGACTTCTTCGAGGGAATTGCCCAAATCACTCGGTGGGTTTACAGTGGGTGTATTGGTACAGACTAATTTTGGAGGAGTTTTACAAATTAACGGTGTGCCTGTTGGTGAGGAGTTGGAACAATACACATTTAAAAACCAACTAGAGTCAGTAGACGGTTCTTGTATGATTGTTGTGGCTACCGATGCGCCTGTAAATGAAAGAAATTTAAGAAGAATGGCAGAAAGGGCGATGCTGGGTCTTGCCAGGACAGGAGGCATTGCTTCCAATGGATCCGGAGATTATGTGATTGCATTTTCAAATCATCCCGAAAACCTGATTTCTCATCAAGCGGATGCATTGGAGACTAATAAAAACCAATACCTTAGGAATGATGACATGACGGCACTTTTCCTGGCTACCATAGAAGCCACTGAGGAAGCCATCATTAATTCCCTTTGGGCTGCAGAAGACATGCAGGGAAAGGATGGAAGGGAGATGAAGTCCCTTCCAAAAGAGAAAGTTTTGGAGATAATGGATAAATATAAGAGGTTAAACCAATAGCTTAAAGCGAGTCAAGGTTATCCAAATACTTTTCTGCCTGATCTAGGATTTCCTGCTTGTTTTTCATCTTAGACAATGTTCTATAAGCCATGCCTATTCTTGGGTTTTTGGCTAGTTTATCCTCATTTCTATGGTAAAAGTGCCAATAGAGGCTGTTGAAAGGACAGGCTTTTTCTCCTGTCTTTTTGCTTTTTGAATAATGGCAGCTACCACAATAATTACTCATTTTGTCAATATAGTTGGAGGACGCTGCGTATGGTTTGGTACCCACTATGCCTCCGTCTGCAAATTGACTCATGCCACGTGTATTGGTGATTTCTACCCATTCGATCGCATCAATATAAATTCCCAAGTACCAGGCATCCACGTCATCGGGTTTAATCCCAGCTATCAGTGCAAAATTTCCCGTAATCATCAACCTTTGGATGTGGTGGGCATAAGCATGATCCAGTGACTGGCCAATGGCGTGTTTCAGGCAGTTCATCTTGGTATCTCCAGTCCAAAAAAATTCAGGTAGCTTTCTGCGGTTTCCAAAAAAATTCATGCCTTTGTATGCTGGCATTTTGGCCCAATAAACGCCTCTCATGTATTCACGCCAGCCGATAATTTGCCTGATAAAGCCTTCTACCTGTGCAATGTCAATATCATCTTGATGTTCATACCAGTATTTTTCGACTTTTTCCACAACTTCCAATGGAGAAATCAATTTAGTGTTGAGGCTAAAGCTCAGCCTGCTGTGGAATAGAAAGGCATCATCGGTATGCATGGCATCTTGGTATTTCCCAAAATTAGGCAGAAGGTTTTTGCAGAAATAATCTACCAAAGCCAAGCTTTCTCTTCTGGAATATGGCCAGGAAAAATTCTCCTCATCAATATTTCCAATCGTCTCTACGCCAGCATCTGCTATCATTTTCACGATTTTAGAGACATTTCTGCTCTTGAGTAATTGAGGCTCCAAAACTGAAGTATCCTTTAATTTCTTCCTATTGGCCTCGTCGTAGTTCCACTTTCCTGTCAGTGGCTCTTTGCCATCCATGAGGATATTGTACTTTCGCCTCATTTCTCTATAAAAAGATTCCATGAGGTAGGTTTTTTTACCTTTGAAAAATCCTTCCAGAAACGATCTATCTGTAAGGAAGTGCTCGGTATCATACGATTTTGATGAAATTGACAAGCTGTCACATATTTCTTTCAATTGTTGGTCAAGTCTGTATTCATCAGGCAGAAGGTATTCAAAATGTTCAAAACCTTCTTTTTTGATCAGCATAGATAGATTTTTCTCAAGGTTTTGTTGATTTTCCTTGTCATCTAAACGGAGATAGATCAGCTTATGCCCTTTCTCCTTTATCTCTTCTGAGAAATTCCTCATCACCTGAAAAAAACCAACAACTTTTTGAATATGGTGTTTCACATAATCTGTTTCCTGCTGCATTTCCATCATAAGGTAGGTGATGTTTTCAGTTTTTTCATCAAACCAAGAATGCCTGCTATTAAGCTGATCACCTAAAATCAATCGGATTGTCTTTGCCATATTTTAAAAATCAATCTGGACACAATATGTTTTAAAATAAAAATTGCCCCACCTTAATCATGAAAACTGGTGGGGCATGGGTGATTAAACAACTTCTAGTATTTGAAACAGGGCATCATGCTGGACTTTCTACCAGAACCTGCATTATTACCCAATAAAAAGGAGTATCGCATGGATATTTCGTGCGCTCCTCCAGTATTGGCTTGCCCTAACTGCGATAAGGTAAAATCATAACTGTAACCGATATCGATGCCACCAGCGAGAGAAAATCCAACCAAGCCAATGATAGACTCTGTATTAGGCATGGCTGTACCCATGGTGGGCAATCCTCTGTACCAGGCGCCAACTACCAAAGGGTGTAGGTTGACCTGCATCCCTAAGTCGAGTTGATTGAATGGATCCTGATGTTTGTAGTTGAAGGCAAATACCAGTTCACTGGCGCCCTGTGTATTGTTCATATAATTCCTTACCGCTCCTTGAGACAGATCCACCTTTATACCGCCATGAGCAGATAATTTCATTGGCCACTGAGAAATTTGATCATCAATGAAAGCAATATTTGGCTGGGTGATGTGGTGCGCAGAAAGGCCAAACCATCCCCACTGATTATTGTATAGCATTCCAAAATGGAAGTCAGCGTACCTGTGTCTCATATCCATGAGTAAGGATTCTCCACTATGGTCTCCAATAGCACCTGAGTTAGGATCAATCTGACTGCCAAAAACCAGGTGGTTGAGATTGGCATCTCTTGACACAAATGAGCCTTGTGCACCAAATCTCAAGAAGCTATCAAAACCGAGTCTTAACCTGTAGGAATAGGCCAAACCAACTTCAGATGTACTCAAACCTGACATGGTTTCATTCATACCATTGACAATCAACCCTACACCACTGTTTGCCCCAAAAAAGTAATGGTCAAAGTAAGCGGAGTAGGCATTGAGTGAATGATCCAATCCTGGCCATTGATTTCGGTAATTCACCCCAAATCTGGTCATCTCAGAAGATCCTGCAAAAGCCGGATTCAGATATATAGGTGCTGCGTAAAACTGGGAGAACTGCACGTCTTGAGCCCTGGCAGCGAAACCAAGTAGAAAAATACATAAAAAGGTTACTAGGGCTTTCATATTTACCTGATTAGTGTGATTGAACCTGTTTCCTGTATCTTTTTTCCCTGCACTGTGGTGTAGGAAATCTGGTATATGTAGCTTCCTCTAGGCAATAATTTACCTTTGAAAGTACCATCCCAACCCTCAAACTCAAGACCTGAAGTAGCATACACCTGCTCTCCCCAGTTATTGAAAATATTCATCTTGAAATCATTGACCCCTTTAAGCAGCGGCTCAAATGAATCATTCAAGCCATCCCCGTTTGGAGTAAATGCACTAGGAATGGTTACCCACTCTTCATACTCAAGAACCTTGATGGCCTTGGTTTCCACTGAGGAGCAACCATAAATATCATAGGCACGAAGTGTCACATTATAATCTCCGGATTCATTGAATACGTGGATTGGATCTTTATCTGAAGAAGAAAGGCCGTCCCCAAAATCCCATTCCCATGCTATGAAATCTTCCGAAATTTCGCTTTCAAAAACCAATGATTCAGAAGTATAAACTTCATCCAAGGCATTGATTTGAAGTTTTCGGAAATTGAAATCAATCCTTGACCCAGTCTGTACATCAAATGAATTGATCCTTAGTCTTTCTTTTATGCTACAGCCGTCTGCATCAATCACTTCAACTGTGACTTCTTGGACATTCGTTACCTCAATCTCTTTAAGATTTTTCGAACCATCTGACCAGTTGATGCTGTATGGGCTTTTGCCACCATCTACTTTTACCCATACATAAGCTTTTGATTCACCTGTGCTGCAGTCCATTTCCACAGAACTCTCCAGTTTTGCCATTAATTTTTCTGGCTCTTGTATAGTGACCGTTTGATTGACAGAGCAACCGGTAGCATCGCTCACCTTTACAGTATAGCTTCCTGCTGTTAGTCCCGTAAGTCTGTTGCTATTTTTTCCATTATCCCATTGTATGGTAAATGGGGCATTGGCGCCAGATATTTCCAGGTCAATTTCTCCATCTTCAGCCCCTGCACAAAGGTTATGTTGCACTCGACTGACTTCTATCAATAATTCAGACTGACTAGAGACGACTTCAAAAGTTCTTAAAAGACTGCAACCTTCAGCATCTTGTATCAAAACTTCATAAATGCCCGCTGTCAGACCGGTGATATCTTTGCTAGTTTGACCATTTGACCATTCAAAATTAAAATTGCCAGACCCGCCTTTCACATCCAAATGAATAGCACCCGACTCATTGTCGCAGGTAATATCCTGTATGCTTTCATTTACCTCTATACCAGGTGTTCCTTCACCTATTTCAAAAGTCACATCGGTACTGCAGTTGAATTTGTCTGAGATGGTAACAGTGTAGCTGCCGGGAGAGAGATTTGTTGCTTCAAGCTCATCTCGCAAGCCATGAGACCATTCTATGGTGTATGGACCACCCCTACCAAATTTTATTTCGACTTTAGCACTCCCATCTGCACTGCTACCACATGTAGCATCATTTTTTTCAATAAGCTCCGCCATCAAAGGAAAAGGAGGCTGAATGACAATACGCTCTGTATGCTCTTTTCCATTGTTATCGGTTATTACTACAGTGTATGTTCCTGAAAGAAGGTTGTACCTATTTTGAACTGTTTCGTTGTTGTTCCATTTGAAAACATACGGTGCTGCGCCGCCATTTACATCTATAAGGATGTGCCCTCTATCGTCATGAGAACAAAGGGCTAGCTTTCCTGAGATATTTACAGACATTCCTTCAGAAGGCACATTCTCAGTTCTTTGATGCTCGGTTTGGGATTCTTTATCACCCTTATCTTGCGCCACAGCTCCTTCTATAAACAATATTGCCAGTGCACCCAAAAAGAGTAGCATTATAGTTGGCAGATATTGTTTTCTCATTTCCATTATTTCTTATCTATTTCAAACAGTATGAATCACTTTGGACTTAGTTATTTGTATTTCAAATTCCAAATAATGTGATTAGTTTTTTAAAATATTATTTTTTGTATTAAGCATAAAACAAAATGATCTTTTTGTTTTGAACCTTATACAGTTAATAAATGAAATTAAATGGTGTTGATCAAACTTTTGTGGTAAAAAATTCACTGCCAAAAAATAGTGGAATATTCATATTATTATTAAAATAGTATAACGTTCAAAATACAGATTAAAAACCGCTTTTTCCTAGATATAAAATTAGAATAGTCTTCGAAACAATATTTTAATGACAAAAAAATAAATCAGAAAATGACAGGCGGATTTAGCTTGGGTATTGAATAGGGGAGAAAAGGAAGAACAAAATATCCGGTTTTAAATTAAAAGTTATACGATAGGATATTTTTGTAGCTATTGATTTATCCATTAATAATGGAAACAAGGGATAGTTCTAGCCCTTTGGTTTCGATTTTTGGGGTCACCCCACAAAAAAGAATAGCGCATGGATATTTCATGTGCGCCCCCACTGTTTCTAAGATTTAGGTTAGAAATTGTGAAATCGTAACTATATCCAATATCGATACCGCTCGGTAATGACACTCCTACGAGACCAATGATCGCCTCATTATTTGGTAAGTTGTATTTGGTGGGGAGTCCCCTATACCACACCCCGACGACTAGTGGATCTAAAAAAAGTTGGGCACCAACATCCAGCTGATTAAAGGGTGCCTGTTGCTTATAATTGAAGCCTAAAGAAAGTGACCGTTCTTGGCGTGTATTGGAAAAAGTGTTGTTGATAGCCCCATATCCCAACTGAAAGCGATAGCCACCATGAACTGAGTATTTCACAGGCAGGGCACTGATACCATCGTCGACAAAAGAAACGTTAGGTTCAGTGATGTTATGGGCAGATAAACCGAGCCAAGCATTTCTGGTTGTGAACATTGTTCCAAAATGATAATTCATGAACCTATGGTTGTAATCAAGTGCGATACCGGATAATTCATCAGAAATACCACCTATTGTTCCGGCTCCGATGTCAATCATTGAGCCAAAAACTAAGTCTCCAAAATAGGCATCTCTGGTAATGAAACTTGCTTGTCCCCCAAATCTCCAATTGATATCTTCAGATATCTTTAAGTTGTAGCTGTAGGCGATTCCCACCTCATTGGTGGCCAATTGGGCAAGACTTTCTCTATTGCCATTGATGATCAATCCAATGCCGCTGTTGTAATCAAATACATAATGGTCAATGTATGCAGAATAGGAGTTAAAAGAATGGTTTAACCCTGGCCATTGGTTTCTGTAGTTTATACCAATTCGGGTCAATTCGGTAGCCCCCGTCATAGCAGGGTTCAAAAAAATTGGGGCAGCATAAAACTGGGAAAATTGAATATCCTGAGAAAAAGTATCTCTCATACTCAAAATTCCTAAGAATATCATCAATAATAAACGAAGGTAATTCTTAGCCATAATAGCCTCTGCCTTTTCAGTTGCCTCTCAACAACATATACTCAAATCCAAATGTGTAGATAATACTGTAATTACTAGGGCGAGGTATGGTCTTATACAAAGGGTATTTTCCAAACACAATCTTATCAAACTTCACATTCAAACGTGAATATAAATGGTTTTTTATAATTTGCTTGAAATTTTCAATCAATATTTGTAAACCCATTCTCACATTACCATCTTTCTCCAATTTCATGCCAAGGAAAAGACCCGGCCAAAGACCGGGTCTTTTTGAAAATAATTACTACTACTAGGGTTTACCGATAACCGATTCATTCCCTGCCACAAATGTACTTATTTACAATAATTCTATCAATATTTTTATCAATTATAAAATTGATAATGAATAGTTTACGTTTACAATCCAATATCAATCTGATGCTTCAAAATATCTTCAAAGGTTTCTCTTTCCCGAATTAAATGGGCTTTTCCATCCAATAACAAGACTTCTGCTGGCCTCAACCTGGAATTGTAATTCGAAGCCATACTGAAGCCATATGCTCCCGCATTTTTAATGGCAATGACATCACCCTCCTGCACCTCTTTCAATTTTCTGTCTGCGGCAATTGTATCAGTCTCGCAAATATATCCAACGATGGTATAAACCCTTTCGGGGCCTTCCAGTTTAGAAATATTTTCAACACTATGGTAAGCATCATACATCATTGGACGGATGAGGTGATTCAAACCTGAATCAACACCTACGAATGTAGAGGCGGGTGTAGATTTAATCACGTTGGCTTTTACCAACAAGGTGCCAGCTTCACTTACCAGAAATTTACCTGGTTCAAACCATATTTCCAGTTCTCTACCATATTCGGCACAGAATTTTTTAAAAGCTTCCGAAACTCTATTTCCTACATCCTTAATGTCTGTAGAAATATCACCAGGCTTGTATGCGACTTTGAAGCCTCCCCCAAAATCCAAAAACTTCAAGTCTTTGAATTCTCTTGCAGCATCAAATAGTATCTCAGCTCCTTTGAGGAAAACATCTGCGTCCAGAATGTCTGATCCAGTATGTACATGCAGACCAGTGATATCTAGCTGATAAGCTTCCACTACCTTGTGCACATGTTTCATTTGGAGAATGGAGATCCCAAATTTACTGTCTATATGGCCAACGGAGATTTTGGCATTTCCACCAGCCAATATATGCGGATTGAGCCTGATGCATACAGGTACAGAATTTCCATATTCTGTTCCAAAATGCTCCAACATAGGGATGTTGTCAATATTGATCACGACGCCTAGTTTTACGGCTTCCTGAATCTCTCCAAAAGCCACACTGTTCGGCGTATACATAATCTCTTCAGGCGAAAAGCCAGCGTGAAGACAAAGTTTCACTTCTTCAATAGATACTGCATCTACTCCAGTACCTGATTTTTTCATCAACTTTAGAATATTGATGTTGGAAAGAGCTTTGGTTGCATATTTTATTCTCAGCTTAACTGTTGAAAATGCATCCTGTAGTTGTTTTACCTGCTCTTGTATTTTCTGCCCGTCATACACATATAATGGTGTGCCATATTCCTTAGCCAAGTCAGTCAGGCAAATACCCTGAATCTGATATTTTTGATCTTTTATCTCCATCAATTTCAAAATTAAGCGACAAAGATAAGGATAGACCGGCAATAAAAAAGGGAAGCTATTGCTCCCCTCTTTTGTCTGCGTTTCAAATTAATTTTAAGTAATCAAGAAACTAACATCATTTCATAAAGGTAAATACTACCAGGCTTTCTTAAAAGATGCCTGTTATGAGTGGCTGTTAAATATTGTTAAGTAGCTTAGAAGGGGGCTATTATCCTATAAATTTGTATTATGTCGAAAACCCGAATGAAATTAATAATATTGTTGATGTCCTTTGCCAGCCTTGGCTTGGTAGGCTTCCAGTATTATTGGGTCAGCAATGCATTGAGTATAAATGAACAAAGATTTGAACAGAATGTCTACCAATCTCTTTCTTCAGCCATCGCTCAATTAGAGAAGGAAGAGACCAGTGATTTGTTTCTATCCATATTAAACACTGATACTACTTTACAAAAATCACTTTTTCAAAAAATAGAACCCATAGCGGTACAAGTCCGGCAAAGACCTGTTACAAACCGAAGAAGACCTTCAGTCATGGATTCTATGATGAAGCAACCGTTGCCTCAACTCAGTCAGCGTTTTCGCAGATTGGTGGAGGCGCGAGGAGTTGATCCCGATGTCTTTATGGACCTCGATAACTTTTTCACATACCTGACGGCGGATATTGCGGGAAAGATTTTCACACCGGATGAAATGGAAATTCTCCTGCAGGAAAGGCAAAGGCAATTACAGTTTCTTGACCAGACAGAAGCATACTTTAGAAACAGACAAAATTCCTCAGAACCGGAATATGTAGAAGAGTACAATATTCCTAGAGATGCTTTTGAAAAAATCAGGTACACCAACCTCAAGATCGAAGCCATGAATCAGGTGATGGAAGAACTACTGGAAGGGCAAAAAGATATCCTTGCTAGGGTAGATACCTCCCATGTCAGGAATCTTGTCAAAAATCACCTGAAGGAAAGAGGAATTGTACAAAATTTTGAACTTGGTATCATCAATGACAAGGATGAACTTATCCTGATATCAACGGTATCAAACCCTATGCAGCTCCGGGACAAGGGGGTGCAGGCTAGGCTTTTTCCTTCAGATATCCTTGGGAAGGAAAATCAACTCCTGATTAATTTCCCTGCCAAAAGGGCTTACATACTTCAGCAAATATGGCTTCCTGTACTCAGTTCGGTAGTTTTTATAGGGATTGTGATATTTTGCTTTATCTATGCGATCAAAGTTATTATCAGGCAAAAAAATCTGTCTGACATCAAGAATGACTTTATTAATAACATGACCCATGAGTTCAAAACTCCAATTGCTACGGTGAGTTTGGCTATAGAGGCACTTCAGGACCCAGACTTAATGAGTCAGGATTCATTTAGAAAAAGATATTTGGGTATTATCAAAGATGAGAATAAAAGACTAGGCACTCAAGTTGAAAAGGTCCTTCAGGCGGCCACCTTAGATAAAAAGGAATTCAAACTCAAAATGGATAAGTTAAACCTTGAAGAAGTTTTGATCTTAGCCAAAGAGCATATTCAGCTACAGGTAGAAAGTAAAGAAGGAACGATCAGCTTCAAATCGGATCTGAAAGACCCTGTGATCGAAGCAGATGTTTTTCACTTAACCCATATTGTCAATAATTTATTGGATAACTCTGTAAAATATACCCAAGGTAAGCCTAACATTAGGATCAAGACATGGGATCAAAATGAAAGTGTCTTCGTATCAGTTGAAGACAATGGTATCGGAATGTCAAAGGATACCGTCAAGAAAATATTTGATAAGTTTTACAGGGTTCCTACTGGAAATATCCACGATGTGAAAGGTTTTGGCTTGGGTCTTGCCTATGTAAAAACCATGATCGAAGCACACAGCGGAGAAATCAGCGTTAGCAGTGATTTAGGAAAAGGAAGTATATTTACCATCAAACTCCCCAAAAAACAATGAGCAAAGCCAAACTTTTAGTCGTAGAAGATGATCCAAATCTAGGAGATATTCTCCAAGAATACCTGAATATGAAGGGCTATGAAACCACGCTCTGCAGAGATGGTGATGAAGGTTGGTCCAAATTCAAAAAGGACAAATTCAGCCTTGCTATTCTGGATGTGATGATGCCCAAAAAAGATGGATTCACCTTGGGTGCCGAAATCAAAAAGGTGCAGGAGGATCTTCCCATAATTTATCTGACAGCCAAAAATCTGAAAGAAGATATTATCGAAGGTCTGAAAATTGGGGCGGATGATTATATCACAAAGCCTTTCAGTATGGAAGAGCTTTTATTGAGAATAGCCGCTATTTTGAGAAGAACCCAAAAAAGCGACGAAGTCCAGGCGCTCAAAATTTATAATTTTGGGGAATTTGAGCTGCATTATGACGAGCAATATATCAAAGGCCCAAACGGTAAGCACAAATTGACCTCCAAGGAAAATGAGTTGATCAGGTTGTTGGCCTCGGAAGTCAATAAGCTTGTCAATAGAAGTCATGCACTCAAACAAATCTGGGGAGATGATTCCTACTTCAACGCAAGAAGTATGGATGTCTATTTGAGTAAGATCAGAAAAATCCTCAAGGATGATCCGAAGGTGCAGATCATTACCGTGCATGGTGAAGGATTCAAGCTTGTGGTGACAGGATGATAGTTTTAAGCAGAGAAGGCATAGTATTTTTGTTTACAATAGTGGTTTTCATTTCTGCATGTAATCCACCTTCCAATGATGAAATCGCTGAAAAGTATATTGAATTTACTTTTGAAAAAGCTGATCATCACTTAGAAGAGCCTTACCTGACAGTAAATGAGCAAGGTCAACCTATGCTCTCTTGGATTGAAAAATCAGATAATGGGAATCAGTTTAAATTTGCTGTATGGGATGGGACAGAATGGGGAGAAGAAAAGCTGATAGCATCAGGAGAAGATTGGTTTGTCAATTGGGCGGACTATCCTCAAATCGCAGGTTTTGCTGATGGGAGTCTTATGGCAGTATTTTTACAAAAAAGTGGTTCTGGCACTTTTGCTTATGATGTCATGACTACTTTTTCTGAGAATGGAGAGGTTTGGAGTGAAGCAAAAGTCCTACATGATGATGGTACACAAACTGAGCACGGCTTTGTATCCATGGTTCCCTGGGGAGAGAATATGCTGATATCGTGGCTGGATGGCAGAAATACTGCTGGTGCATCTCACGGCGATGATGGACACCATCACCATGGACAAATGAGTCTTCGAGCAGCACTTTTGGATACCGAGGGTAATAAAATTGAAGAATGGGAATTGGATAATCGCGTTTGTGACTGTTGCCAAACGGGGATTACAATGACAGAAAATGGACCTGTAATTGTGTTTAGGGACCGGACAGATAGCGAAATTCGTGACATAGGAATGATAAGGTGGAATGATGGGCAATGGACCGAAACAGAACCTGTTTATATGGACCTCTGGGAAATTGCCGCTTGCCCAGTGAATGGTCCGAGAATCACATCCTATGAAAAACAACTTGCTATTGCCTGGTATACCGCTGCTAACGGTAATCCAGAAGTTAAACTTATATTCTCAGAAGATTCAGGATTGAGTTTTAAGGAGCCTATAAAAATAGATCTCGGGAATACACTTGGTAGAATAGGCTTGGAATTTATTGATGATAGAAAAGTGTTGGTCTCTTGGATGGAAAACAACAGGATCATGGCAAGAACGGTTTCTGTAGATGGAGAACTGGGTAGACCAATTGAAGTTGCCACGTCCTCAGAAAAAAGATCCAGTGGATTTCCCCAACTAACCTTTGACGGTAAAAATAGCTGGGTAGCATGGACAGATGATCAGGATGAATTAAAGAAAATAAGGATAAAAAAGTTTCCTGAATGAATCAGTGGATTTTTGATTCGGACTTGGATGTCAGTAAAAACGACATTTTTTGTTTCAATTTCACAATCCTTTCAGAGGGGTATAGGAATTCTGCTTTCAGCAACTGCGTATAAGTCCCTGTATAGTCTTCCTCATAAAACTTCTTAATCGCATCATTGTAGTACTGTAAACCAGCCAATTCCCTTAGTCCAATTATGGTAAAGGTTCCACCTGTTGTGTTTATTTCGTCAATTTTCCCTAAGTAGAGAGGCTTTTCTGGATTAGATTTTATAGAACCAATTACTTTTTGTTCAAAAGCCTGTACATCCTCTTTTCCGATAATCAAGCCATTTATAGGATAAGTACTTTCCAAAATAAAGGGTTTATTTCCTAACTGACCTTTGATATAGACGTGGGCATCTGTTTCTATAATCTGATATTTGAAATCAAATTCTTCCAGTAAAAGCGCATAGAGTCCGGTACCTGTCACACAATCGTACACGCCTTCTCTGAGAGTTTTTGAAAAGTAGGCATGCTCTTCGTATTTGTTTAGCATTAATTGATGGGTAGATAAATATATATCTTCCAAAAATCTTTTATCATTGGCACTTTTTGACTTTTTGTTCCTTTTTTTGAGTTTCTTAATAAGGTTATCCCAAGATGCGGATTCCATGTTTTCATTAGGATATAAGGATTGAAGCAAATGAAAAGGATCATCTTGATACCTGGTGAGTAACTCTTTCTCAACATCATTTTCATAAATACTGATTTCTGCAGACACGGGGTTTTCTTGGGCCAATACATTATGGCCTTGTATCAAGAAAATTGTCAGAAATAGAGTAATCCACTTCATGATTTCACCAAAAGTCAAATTGAAACTTAATAAAGTTAACAATTTATTAACATTGATGAAATAAATATGTTTTTTGTTAACATTAAGTTAACACACAACAGCGTCGGTTTATTTATTGATGATGGTAGGGCTCGTTACGAAGGATGGTAAAAGCACGGTAAATCTGCTCTATAAAAAATACCCTAACCATTTGATGGGAAAATGTCATTTTTGAAAGTGAAATCTTGCCATTTGCCCT
Organism: Mongoliibacter sp.; assembly: GCF_007692705.1. Taxonomy (GTDB): domain Bacteria; phylum Bacteroidota; class Bacteroidia; order Cytophagales; family Cyclobacteriaceae; genus Mongoliibacter. The sequence goes on along the minus strand of NZ_REBN01000188.1, from coordinate 8,913 downwards.
CTTGTATACAGCATCGGAAAAGCCATATGGTCCTCCGATTACAAATACCAGCTTTTTCAGGCCTGCATTCATTTTTTTCTGTAAGTAAACAGAAAAATCAAGCGAAGTGAATTGTTTGCCATTTTCATCCAATAAAATCACCTCATCAGAGGTATCTATTTTCTTTAAGATCAATTCTCCTTCCTTATCTTTTTGAGTGCTTTCAAGTAAGTTTTTGGTGTTTTTGAGATCAGGAATGACTTCAAAAGTAAATTTCACATAGAAACCAAGTCTTTTGCTGTACTCTTCCACCAATGTCTGAATGGACTGATGATCTGTTTTACCCACTGCCAATAAAGTAATTTGCATGGGCTAAATTTAAATTCATTTGTTTGCTTAAAAAAGCTATCTCTCTACTTCTGGAGGAAATCTTGATTGATTGACTAATTAATATTTGCGTTAATTTTTTTATTAAACGGCGTGTTAACATAAACAAACGGTTGATATGAGGTGCTGAAAAAACATCTCCTGTTATTTTGTAAGTTTTTGATAAACAATAAGATAAGTTTTTGACTTATAATAACCAAACCAAAAACTATTATCAAAATGAAAAAACTATTCACCTTTGCACTACTTGTGGCATTTTTCGCAACCAGTGCATTCACCGTAAACAAGAATGCGTCCATTTATGAGGACAATGATATTGTAGATGTAGCAGTTGCGACTGATTTTCTTTCTACTCTAGTAGCAGCTGTTAAGGCTGGAGATTTGGTAGATGTGTTGAAAGGCGATGGACCTTTCACAGTATTTGCACCTACTAATGATGCTTTTGCAAAACTTCCTGCAGGAACTGTTGAGGAATTATTGAAGCCTGAAAATAAAGCCCAACTTGTAGCTGTTTTGACTTATCATGTTGTACCTGGAAAAGTTTATTCTAAAGATTTGAAAGATGGAATGAAAGCCAAAACTGCTCAGGGTTCTGAAGTTACCATTACATTGAAAGATGGCAAAGCAATGGTAAACAATGCTACTGTTTCAGCTGCTGACATCGAAGCTTCAAATGGAGTGGTACATGTTATCGATACAGTGATTCTTCCTTCAATGTAAGGGAAACAAATATTAATTGAGGCCCTCAAATTAAATTTTGAGGGCTTTTTTTTGTCCATTCAATTAGACATTTTTACTAGGACATTCAAATCTACTCAATCAATGGAATCTTGGACCAATTATCATAACCACTCACACTATTGTGACGGAGTAGATACTTTGGAAACGCATATCCTAAGTGCTGTAGAAAAAGGCGTCTTAAGTCTTGGATTTTCTTCACACAATCCGGTTTTGTTTGAAAACAAGTGGTCTATGCCGCAAGAAAAGTTACCTGCATACCTGTCTGAGTTGGATGCATTGAAGAAAAAATACGAGTCCCAAATTTCAATACACAAAGGTTTGGAGATAGATTATTTCCCAGATAATAGCCTTCCTATCCAAGATTGGAAGAAAGTGGCTGACCTTGACTATACCATTGGTTCGGTTCATTTTGTGGGTGGGTTAGAGGATGGAACACCTTGGGAAATCGATGGTACACTATCTGTTTTTAAGAAGGGTCTTCTTGAAATTTATCAAAATGACATTCAGAAAGCACTCAAAGATTATTATGAAATCTTATACCACATGCTGGAACATGATTGTCCTGATATTTTGGGTCATTTTGATAAAATCAAAATGCATAATTGCAAAGAAAAGTTTTTTGATGAAACAGCAAGATGGTACGTCAAACTCATTGATGAACTCTTGGAGCAGGCAAAAGACAAACATGTAATCATAGAAGTCAATACAAGGGGAATCTATAAAAAGCTCACAGATGAACCCTATCCTGGAATTCCCTTTTTGAAAAAAATCAAGAATCTCAATATCCCTATTTGCCTCAATTCCGATGCCCATCACCCAAAGGAAATCATTTTGGAATATGAAAACACTGCAAAGTTACTTAAGAATATAGGATTCAAAGAGTTGATGGTTTTGAAAAACAACTCATGGCAGGCTGTGGGGTTTGAAGAAACCGGAATATTCTATTTATAGAAAAATTTAGACTTAAACTTTAGTAAGCTTGTTTCATCAAATATCGAAGCAATAAAAATCACTTTTTATTCTTTATGCAATAGGTGATTTTTCCCATCTTGCACTGCCTACTACTATATTGTAATCTATGCTTGAGCTGTTAAAACGTTGGTATAGTTTCCAGTCTGCGGAACTCAAAAAACTGAATGGATATGACAATGCCAATTATCTGTTGATAACTGAAAAAGGTAAATACATCTTTAAAACCTATCCCTACACTTCTGAAGCTTTTGATCTGGTTCAGGCAGAAACGGAAGTTCTACTTTCAATTCAGGAAAAGCTCAAGGGTAAAATACCCACACCGATTCCTTTTGCAGATGGCAAATATGTGCAGGCGGCAGAAATCAACGGAAAGCAATTCATCATAAGGCTTTTGTCATTTTTAGAAGGTAACTTTTTAGGTGATGCCAAACCTCCCAAAGAGCTATATTCCGATTTAGGTACATTTTTGGGGGAATTGGACAAAGAACTCAATTCTTTAAAAAACTATGTCATCCAATGCCGGCAGTGGGAATGGCATATCCAATTTCCTGAATTGATTGCAAAATATTTGGAAGATATTCCTTTGGCAAAGGATAGAAGTGTTGTAAGGTATTTCCTTCAGCAATATGAGGAAAATGTCAGACCAATATTAACCAATCTCCGTAAGGGAATCGTTCATAATGATGCCAATGAATGGAATGTCCTGATCAAAGAAAACCAAGGGTTGGCTTTAATTGATTTTGGGGATTTGGCTTATGGGCCTTTGGTTCAGGAAGTGGCTGTGGGAGCGACCTATGCCGCTTATGACAAATCGGATTATCTCGATTGGGTAATTGAGCTGGTAAAAGGATACCATACCGTCATTCCTTTAGAAGAAAAAGAAATTGAGGTATTGTACTACCTCATAGCTGTGAGGTTGTGTTTTAGTGTTTGTAATTCGGCTCATGTGAGGAAAACAGATCCGGCAAATACCTATGCTTCCGTCAGTGAAAAGAATGCCTGGAAAATGCTGTATGATTGGCTGCGCATCAATCCTTTGGAAGCAGAAAACAAATTCAGGTCTGCAGCAGGATTTAATGCCAAACCCATTCCATCAATGGAAGAGAGTTTGGCTTACCGCAACAGGCATTTGAGCCGCATTTTATCGGTAAGTTACAGCAAGCCTATCAAAATGGAAAGGGCTACTTTCCAATACATGTATGATGCCTATGGCAATACTTTCTTGGATGCCTACAATAATATTCCCCATGTGGGCCATTCCCATCCCAAGGTAGTGGAAGCCGGTCAGCGCCAAATGGCCAAACTCAACACCAATACCCGATACCTATATGACATTTTACCGGCTTATGCTGAGAAGTTGTTGACAAAGTTTCCACCAACATTGAATAGGGTGTTTTTTGTGAATTCCGGAAGTGCAGCAAGTGATTTGGCTATACGGATGGCTAAATGGCACACCCAAAAAGAGGGTTTGATGGTGATGGAACATGGGTATCATGGCAATACACAAATATCCATTGATATTTCAGATTATAAATTTTCCAACCCCAAAGGGCAGGGCCAAAAGCCCTACATTCTCAAAACCAATTTACCGGACACCTATAGGGGTCCTTTTACAGCAAATGATGGTACTGCCGGAAAAACTTATGCCAAGGAGGCAATACAACAAATTCAGGCTTTCCCCCAACCCATTGCCGCTTTTATAACAGAACCCATTCTGGGCTGTGCCGGACAGGTTCCTTTGGCAGCAGGATATTTGGAAACCTTATACCCTGCTGTACGACAACAGGGCGGAGTTTGTATTTCAGATGAAGTGCAGACAGGATTTGGAAGGGTTGGGGATAGTTTTTGGGGATTTGAACAGCATGGAGTCGTCCCCGATATGGTGGTCCTTGGAAAACCTATGGGCAATGGACACCCTATGGGTGCTGTAGTCTGTACCCAGGAGATTGCTGATTCCTTTGAAAGAGGGGTGGAATTTTTCAGTTCTTTTGGTGGAAATCCAGTTTCCTGTGCTATCGGAATGGCTGTCTTGGATGTCTTGGAAGAAGAGGGCTTGCAGGAAAATGCCAAATTGGTGGGCAATTACTACAAATCCCTTTTAATGGAATTGAAGGAAAAATACGCTTGCATAGGTGATGTGCGTGGCTCAGGACTATTTTTGGGCGTAGACCTGGTCAAGCCTGGGACTACCATAGAAGATGCATTGCTGGCGAAAACCATCAAAAACCAACTGAGAGATAGGATGATACTCATCTCAACAGATGGACCAAAAGATAGTGTACTGAAGTCCAAGCCTCCCATGGTTTTCACAAAGGAAAATGCACTTCAGGTGGTAGAGGAAATGGACAAGATTTTAAGGTATTATCGGAGTTAGTGAATTTTACCTATGAGCTTTCTGACCTTTAACATTATCAAATAAGGCTTCCGAGATCCTGAATCCAGAGACTCCAATAGTAATTATTTCCTCTTTGCCACAAAAACCCCATTAGGTTGGGTGAATTTGGCTTCTTTGACATTCCCATTTTCATCCTCCGCAAATTCTATGGTGTAACCCTCTGCCACTTTCAAGGCAAATTTGTTTTCCCCAATAGCGAGCAAGTCATACTCAGGTTGTCCAGCCACAAACAGGAATAAAGTGTTCTCAATTCCTTCTTTCAAATAAAATTTTGCGGCCTGTCCTCCAAGATCATATTCTCCAGTATACTTTTCCAGGGTCTCTTTATCGACCGCAATCTCTCTTGGTCTTCGCTTGAATTCAATGGCATCCACAGTAGGTTCCGCTTTGAATGAAAGCGAAGCAATTTCCCCCATATTATTGATTCGGAAATTGAATTGCATAGGAGAAACGGTTGTAGTATCCACTTTGCCATTTTCCATACCTACCAATGAAAATATATTGTAATGGAAGTGTTTCAACCAGACTTTTTGATAGGGTGTTTGGGCAAAAAGGGAATCCCTTTCAAACTGAACCTCTACAGTGCCATACCCCGGATGGGAATAATCTCCGGTAAACTCTGCCAATAGATGGGAAGTTTTGGTTCCCTTTTTTTGGATGGATTTCGATTCTGCTTGACCCGCCTCTGCTTGTTTTTTGGCTTCGTCTGCTTTTTCTTTCTGTATTTTATTCCATTCGGTTTTATCCACTTTCAGCAGTCTGTCACTGATTATGTTCCGCACAATACCCGGTACCAAGGAACCGTTTTGATTGGCCAAAACGACTATTCCGATACTGTCTGTTGGGAAAAAAGCCACATTAGCGGAAAAACCGTTGATATTGCCCCCATGCTCAACCCTGTAATGTCCTTTATAAGAAGAGACCATCCAGCCGTATCCGTATGTACTGATATGCATATCGGGAAATTCTTTATCGGGAATACTGTTGGCCATGATCATCTGCGGGCTCATTGCTTCTTTGACATAGGGTTCTGGCAGGACTTGTTTTTCCTGAAATTTTCCGCCATTGATCCAAGTGATCAGCCAATTGGATATTTCATTCACACTGCTGTTGATGCTGCCGGCAGGACCCATGGCAGCAATGTCATAGTAGTCCATTTTTTTGATGATAGAATCATTTTTGACTTCATAGCCAAAAGACGCTTCTCTACCCTTTTTTAGGCCATCAATGACTGCATTGCTGGTCTTCATCTCCAAAGGATCAAAGAATTTTTCCTGAAGATTTTCTTCCCAGGTTTTTCCTGTTACCCTTTCCGCAATAACTCCTTGGGTCAAAAACATGAAATTGTTGTAATACCATTTTTCTCTGACTTTGGCAAAGGGCTCTTGGTACTGAATGCGTTGCATCAAAGAATCCCTGGATTGGGTGGGGAAAAAATACCAACTCAAATCATGCCTGGGAAGTCCAGTCCTATGGGTCATGATATCCTTGATGGTGATGAGATTATTCATCTCATTGTTGTAAAATTTGAGCCCAGGAATATATTTGATGGGACTGTCATCAAATGAAAGCTTGCCCTCTTCTCTCAAAATCCCCAACAGCCCTGAGGTAAAGGCCTTGCTACTTGACCCGATTGCAAAAAGTGTGTTGGGAGTCACCGGTAATTTATTTTCATAATCCCTGTAACCGAAGCCTTTGGAATAGATGATCTTGTCCTTTTCGACTACCGCAACTGCAAATCCCGCAGCATTCCAGCTTTCGAGAACTGTATTGAGCTCGGAATCCAGACCTTCAAAACGAGGGCCCGTTGTTTGTGTTTGAGCATGGGAGCTCAATGCTATCATTAAAAATAGGATCGAAAGAGTGAGTTGCTTCATGGAGTTTTCAAATAAGAACTAAAAGTTATTGTTTTTTTAATAGTGTTTCTTGATTTAGATGTAATTAATTAAAATAAAAAATTCACATCTGCTTCGTTGCATGTTGGTAATTATTGTATTTACCCAATTGTTAATGCTCTATTTCAACCAAATTAAATTCAGTTGAGGTACTCAGATTATTTTTTCAATAAAAATCTTCTCGAAAAATGAAGTGTATTTTTGTAGACGAATCTTGGGAGGACTACATATATTGGCAAAAAACCGATAAAAATAAGTTGAAAAGGATAAATGAACTTCTCAAGAACATTTCCAGAAATCCTTTTTCTGGAAATGGAAAAGCTGAACCTCCTAAATATAAATATTCAGGATTTTGGTCTAGAAGAATAAATGAAGAACACAGGTTGATTTATCAGGTAAAAGGTGATGAAATCTTGATCGCAAAGTGTATGTTTCATTATGATTGAATTTCGAGGAATTGATTTAGTACTTTTACATGATCCATTATTTCATAGACCTAATTAATTTAAAATAACCCTTGTCCTCTTTTTTCGATACCAAAATTGAATACCTCCGCGGCATGGGACCGCAAAAAGCTGCTTTGGTCAACAAGGAGCTTAATATTTTCACCTATGGAGAATTGCTCCAATATTATCCTTTCCGCTACGAAGACCGATCCAAGTTTTTTAAAATCAATGAAATCACCGAAGAACTTGAACACGTTCAGCTCATTGCAAAAATCCGAAAAGTAGAAACAGTCGGCGAAGGAAGAAAAAAAAGACTGGTCGCTTATATTTTTGACGATACGGGGGAAATGGAGCTTACCTGGTTTAAAGGAATTCAGTGGGTAGTCAAAAAGCTGGCCCCCAATGTTCCATTTGTCTTTTTCGGGAAGCCAAACAGGTTTGGAAGAAAGTACAGCATTGCACATCCGGAAATGGAGCCCCTGACTCAGGCACAGGAACAAAGAAGCTCATTTCAACCGGTGTATTCGACTACAGAAAAACTGCGCTCCAGGTACCTGGACTCCAAAGGGATTTCAAAAATAATGGAAGGCTTGGTTCAGGCCTCTTTGCCTCAGATTCAGGAAACCCTGACATGGGATATCCTTCAGCGTTTCAACTTGATGGGTAAAAAGGATGCTATACGGCAAATTCATTTTCCTGAGAACCCTGAACTTCTGAAAAGGGCAAGGTTTCGGTTGAAGTTTGAGGAGTTCTTTTATGTGCAGTTGCGTTTGCTAAAACTGAAGCTAACCCGAACAGAAAAATCAAAAGGGCAGGTCTTAAATCAAACAGAATTGCTCACGAAATTTTACAAAGAGCACATTCCTTTCGAACTGACTGAAGCTCAAAAAAGAGTGGTAAGGGAGTCATTTGCAGATATGAAATCCGGAAAGCAAATGAACAGACTCATACAAGGAGATGTAGGCAGTGGGAAAACTATGGTGGCTTTTATATGCATCCTTATTGCGATCAGTTCTGGTGCTCAGGCATGCCTGATGGCTCCTACAGAGATTTTAGCAAATCAGCATTACGAGGGATTGAAGGAATATGCAGACCTTATGGGTCTCAACATTGCGCTCCTTACCGGCTCAGTCAAAAAATCTGCCCGGAAAGTTATCCATGAAATGCTGCTTTCAGGAGACTTACACATTATTATCGGAACCCATGCATTGTTGGAAGATATTGTACAGTTCAAAAACTTGGGGCTGGCCATTGTGGATGAGCAGCACCGCTTCGGAGTCGCCCAAAGGGCAAAGCTTTGGGGTAAAAACGAGAATTTTTTCCCACATGTATTGGTGATGACTGCCACTCCTATACCCAGGACACTTGCCATGACCCTTTATGGTGATTTGGATATTTCGGTCATTGACGAACTTCCCGCAGGTAGAAAGCCTATTCAAACCGTCCACCGCTATGATAAAGACAGGTTGAAAGTATTTGGTTTTATCAGAAAGCAGGTACTTTCAGGTAGACAGATTTATATTGTGTATCCCTTGATCGAGGAATCCGAAAAGATGGACCTCAAAAGTCTGATGGATGGGTATGAAAGTATCTGCAGGGCATTTCCGGAATTCCCAGTAAGTATAGTGCATGGAGACATGAAGGCTGCCGACAAGGATTTTGAAATGCAGCGCTTCGTGAAGGGAGAAACCAAAATCATGGTTGCGACTACGGTGATCGAGGTAGGGGTCAATGTGCCAAATGCCTCTGTGATGATTGTAGAAAATGCCGAAAGGTTCGGGTTGTCCCAATTGCATCAACTGAGAGGCAGGGTAGGTAGGGGTGCAGAACAGTCTTATTGTATATTGATGAGCAAGTATGAATTGTCCAAGGACAGCCGTGTGCGTTTGGATACCATGGTGAGAACCAATAATGGATTTGAAATCGCTGATGTGGATTTGAAGCTGAGAGGTCCGGGTGATCTGATGGGCACCCAACAGAGTGGTATTGCAGACCTGATGATTGCGGATTTGAGCAAGGATGCGCCTATCTTGACTTTGGCCCGGGATGCAGCAGAATTATTATTGCAAAATGATCCCGAACTTACAATGCCTGAAAA
>NZ_REBN01000245.1 GCF_007692705.1 Mongoliibacter sp. | reverse complement strand
GACATTGCCATCTCTTGGAGCATTGGAAGCCAAGAGGGTGACTTGGATTGGGCCCGCTTGATAACTTGCAGCAGCCCCCCTGAAAAAACCAAACTCTAAAGCAGATGTATATGGTCGGATTCCTACTGTACTTCTTCTCACCGTGGTTATGGTTTCTCCTCCTTTACCCACTGCAAAGCCAGCTCCAAATACCAACCCTTGCCCTGTTTGCATTTGGTAATCTCCAACTGTAATTGTTTTCCATTTCCCTCGATTGTATTGTGTGATATGATAGGAGAAAAAGTTGAAACCATATCTACGGGTACTTGGATCCCATATAAATTGCTCGCCAGGATCTTTGTCCAAGGTAAAGCCAATGCTGAAATCTTTGCTATGCTGAATTCTGAACCTAGCATAAAGGTTATTGGGGTCTCCTAAGTAGCGGCTACTGAGCCGGCCGTTGCTTAAGGTATCAGGTGGGGTGAAACCGCGTCTTGTTTCCCACACCCGATTTTGCCTTATAATAAAGTATGCGTCTTTGGAATTGGTGATTCTTTCCATGAAGCTTCCTTGTGGTTTGTCAGATGATTCTAACACAACAAAAGGAAGGATTTTGTAAATAGTTTCGAGGTCGTAGTTGGGAATTGCCTGTAATTCATATAGTGATATCAACTTTCCAAAATCTGCCTGATATTCGAAAAAACTATTGACTTGGGCAGGGTTGAGGATAAAGATTGATTTAAGTTCTTCAGGATTTGTCCTGTTAAGGTTGATAGGATTGAGTAAGAGTTGGAGTATATTTTCATACAAATCCTCATAATCCTGATCATCCCTTTGCATACCAAATAGATCTTCCACCAGCATTTCTATATTGATTTCTCCTTTTCGGTAGGTCTGTGCACTTAGTTCGCCAAATGGAGAAATTAAAAGTATTAGAAGCACCCAGCAATATTTCATTTTTTTGAAAAGAGGTAGTTGAATGAAAAATGTTGCGTGCTTCCAAGAAAAGGATTCTGATTGACTGCAAAATCAAGATGAAAGGATTTTGCCCTAATCCCAATCCCAAAACAAAGCCTATTTGGATGATTATTGATGCCTGCCCTTGCCCATAATTTTTGGAGAAGGCTATATTCCAATCCGACTTTGAGAAGAGGAGGGAGGAGGATATCTTTCTCCGCCTCAATATTGACCATTACATTTTCAGTTGGTCTATATGACAATCCTGACTTGATTATGGTTGGCAATTGATCTATAGAATTTTTCCCAAATTTGGCTCCGTTGAGGTTGTAGATATGTGCTCCGAAAAATAATTCTGGTGTTATCTCGGCCATTCCTCCAAATTCAAAAATTGCAGCTCTTCCAGTGCCAAAGCCCTCTATACTGGTCTGGAAATAACTTGCTTTGATACCTATGCTGGCGATACCCAGTTTTTGTGCTGCCCCTATACCGATTTGGCTTTGAGAAAAGAGGTCTTCCCCATAGGTGGAAACTGATAATCCATAGGAAAATTGATCTGTGTTGATCAATAAACCTGCAGCAAGTGTGGTCAATTCACTGAGATTACCTCTATGGTCGTATGCAAAAAATGCTTGTGATTCATCGGTTCCAGTTAGCGTACCTATGTTATTGAAAATACTCCAAGCATCACTTACAGTAACATTTGCATTGCCAAAACCCATGCTTCTTGCACCTTTGGGCAAAAGTTCTGTACCACCTTGGGCAAAGGCTGTGATTGATACCAGAATGAAGCAGTATGTAAAAAAATACTTTGCCATAAAAAATCATCAAGGATTGAATTTACCTGATAATTTTCTCAGCAGAAAAATCTAATCGGATAGTAATCGGATAATTTTCTTGTTAGAATGGAGCCCTGATATTCAGGAAAAATGCACCTTCATTTTGACTGTTGATGGAATATTCCAAACGGAATACCATATCATATAAAGTGACCAGATCGAGACCTAAACCATAACCAAAAAGGTATTGGTTGGTCAAGCGTAGGTTTTCGGGAATATTGTTCATGTCGTTGACATATCCATGGTCGAAATTACCGCTGAGATAGAGTTTGATGGGGAAATATGCAAACTCTTCCAGTGGTACATAATCACCTATGTTATAGCCAAGGTCTAGGATTTTGAATCTAAGGCTATTTTTATGCACAATTGTTTGCTGGCCTTCTACCACGTTCAGTTCATAGCCTCTGATGAAGTAAGGATTATACCCAATACCCCGCACCAATGTAAATGGCTGTCGGTCACCTAGAAAAGCATTGAAAGAAAGTCCGCTAACAAAGTGAAGTTTTTCGTTGATTTTGGTGTATTTGTTGGCATTCATGGTGAATTCCCAGTCTTTCACGTCATCATTTCCAAAAATCCCATACCTCATTAGTGACAAGTTCAGTACCTGTCCTTGGGTAGCGTAAAGAATGTTGTCTCTTTTGTCGTGCCTGTAATTATAGCCAAGTACGAAATATTCCAGTGAGTTCGATCCATGGAGAAAGAAGTTGGGGTTTTGTGCGAAAACTTCGTCATCGATCCAAGTATTGTTATATCCTGCTGTGACGTAGTGGAAGTTGTAAAAACTACCTCTATATGTGTAACGAAGAAATGCCGATCGATTTCTACGCAAAACATCATCCTCTTCGGTACTGAAAAAGACCTGCTTGTTGTCAAAAGACCGCACTTGAAGGTTTCTTTGGGTAAAATAAGTAGCCTGAACCGCTAATCCATGTTTTTGGTTTTTGTCGATATAAGGTTTATTGTACAAGACTTCAAAGGTCCTTATAAAACCCATTTGGCCACCAATCCTAAGTTTCTCATTCCTTCCCCCTACATTGTTGTGCACCAGTCTACCTCCGTAATTTACACGAGAAAGATCCCTGTTCTGGTTGGTCCACCATTCTGCCAGGTTTCTATCCGCAAGGTTCAAGATGACATTGGGAATGATATACCACCTTTCTGTGACAGAAACAAGAAGTTCTATTGTTTCAGAGTCAGTAATTAAAGGAGTGATTTCTACTTTGTTAAACAATTGAAGGTTATATACCTTTTTTTGATCCTCCTGGATCAAAGAGATCAACTCTTCCCAATCATACACCACACCTGTTTGTAGGTCAATTTCCCGTAGGATGATATTTTTCTTCGTTTTTTTATTTCCAATGATAAATATATTATTGATCACTACCTTATCCGGAGTATTGGATAAAATATCAGGCATACTTTCATCTTCTTGCCCCCATGCACAAAATACACTTGTAAGGGACAAAATAAGGAGAAATAGATATTTAGGTAATGTGTCGATCAAATCTACTGAATGCGCTTTATTGGGAACTTATTTTGAATTGATTCCTTTATCATTTAATGTCTCCAAAATTGAAAGTTATCATAAGAAAGATTGCAATTTTTCCGGTATTGATTTATCAATACATGATTTCTCCTTTATTTCCGTCTGCATGTAGGTATTCACCCACATGTAGTCAATATACGAAAGAAGCTATCCTTAAGCATGGGGTTATTAAAGGAGGTTGGCTGGGAATTAAGCGGATTTTAAGCTGCCACCCTTGGGGAGGTCACGGTCATGACCCTGTTCCTTGATTGATTTCGGGCTTGAAACCGCGCTTTAAAGCCATTGCAACAAGAACAACTCCTCCGATGACCAATGGGATACTGAGTGTTTGTCCCATATTCAGTTGAAGTCCTTCTTCAAATTCTACCTGATTTTCCTTCAAATACTCCCAAATAAAACGCATGCCGAATACAGCAATCAGGAATAGACCTAGAAGTAAACCGTCAGGAATTCGTGATTGATAACGTAACCATATGCCTAATAATATCAAAAATATAATGAAATAGGAGACGGCTTCATAGATTTGGGTGGGATGTCTGGAAATTCCAGAAGTAAAGATGGTGGCCACGTAATGGTCTCCTTTATCCAGTAGCTGGTAATTGAGTGGTATGTCAGGATTTTCTGCCAGGTATTTCTGAGAACTTCTAAACCTTGTCAAAACATATTTCACGTCCGTTTCTAATGTTCTTCTCAGGTCATCTTCTTCATAAGAGCCTTTCTCTATTTTGATGTCAAAATTCACAGGGACTATTCCATTTCCCTGCAATTCATTTTCTCTATTTTCCGGCTTGTAAGCATTGACATCCAATACAGGTATTCTTAATGTTTCTAATATTTCCTCTGCATCTCTGGCAAAAACAAAACCTCCGTCAGTTTCAGTAGGTTTTCCTCCAATCTCGGAATTCATTAGATTTCCTACACGGATCATAGCTCCCGTCATAGCGACGACAATGACTATTCTGTCTACTACCCATAAGTAACTTTGTGCAGGTACTTTTCTGGCATACATGTAAAGAGCGATTAAAATAGCTATGGCCGCACCATGACTGGCAAGTCCTCCTTCCCACACTTTCAGAATATCTATAGGGTTACTGAGGTATTTTTCAGGTTCGTAAAAAAGTACATGCCCCAATCTTGCGCCGATAATGGTGGATAGGACCATGTAAATCGTGAGCTTGTCCACAAGTCTGGAATCATGTCCTTCTTTGTTATAAATGTAGATCATGATTTGCTGAGAAATTATAAATCCCATGGCAAAAAGTAAACTGTACCATCTTAATCTTTCAAAACTTGAGAAAACTGCCGGGTTTGGACTCCAAACGATATAATTCAGTACGCTTTCTATGCTCAACATGCTTTTGGTTTTTGTCTGCTAGGGGGTGAAATTACCTTATTTTAATAATTATCCAATTCTTTTAACTCCTCTTCGTAGCCTCCTGAAAGAATAGGGAACCTGTACCAGGTCTTTGGGTCAACATTAAACTCATCCAGATGAAATGATGGAGCTAACCTCTCACGTTTCCATTGATTTCTTGACCAGAGTCTGAAGAATTTTTTTACATAATCCTTAAGTGTTTCACTTTCTAAATCCAATTCGTCTTTCAGGATTAAGAAAATATCCATCGGCGATCTTCTGTCCCTAATGGCTAGCCTTTCGATTTCCACTATGATCGCGTAAGGCATCAGGTCTTTTTCGTCAGTTTGTTGATTGTCAGAGGGCCGGAGTTCTGCTGTGGGTTGTAGACCATTTACTTTTGATAGGCCATTGTAACCTAATGAGTTTTCAGCCCATTTCAGCCAATGGATAATAAAGTATTTGTCAACAGCTGCAATGGGGGAAATACTACCACTGGTATCTCCGTCCATTGTTGTATAACCAACATCCCCTTCACTTCTGTTGGAGGTGCTTAGCAATAAAGCTTGATTGATATTAGCCAGCATCCAGATGATGGGAGAACGGGCTCTTGCTTGAATGTTCTGAAGGGCGATGTCATCGGTTTTCCAACTCAGCCTTCTTCCAATTGCTTTTTCTATTTTTTCCGTATAACCTTTTACCTCATCGCTAATTTCCCAATGTTTGAATTCAGCACCAATACTTTCAGCTAGAGTCTTGGCCGATTGAAAAGTGGCAAAAGAAGAGTTGTCAGATGCTTGATAAGCAGTAGTTAATAGTTGTCCTACAATTTCTTTTTGAGGATCATCTGATTTGGGGATGTATGAAAGACCTAGTTTATTCAGGAAAATTGAAGAACCTAGTTCAGAAACTCCTCTCCTGACCATTTCTGCAACCAATATGGCAATGGTAGAAGAATCGGCACCCCCACTCAAGGAGAGTACAAAGCCTTTGCTCTTACTTTTTCTTAAATAGTCATAAAGTCCAAGAGATGCTGCTTGTGTAAACTCTTCGTTTTTATCTATATCACTTTCAATACCTATAATCTCAGAAACACTGTCTTCAAGTTCGAAATATTTGACCTGATGGTCTTTAAATGAAAGCAATTTATTTTTGAGAAGTAATTTTCCCTTAGCAGCTACCATGATTTCCCCATCAAAAATCATTCTTCCTGCTTCATTACCTAAGAGATTGATATAGAAATAAGTGGCATTGAATAGCAAAGAGCTTCTGCTTACAAGTTCTTCACGTTGTTTGGTTTTACCCATGGCGAAGTGACTTGCAGAAGGGTTGAATATCATATGAACATTTCGTTCTTTAAGTCTGAATCCGGGTCTTGCATCTCCTCTCCACGCATCTTCACATATTTCGAAACCGTACCGCAAGCCTTTTTTCTCAAAAACAATATCTCCTAATGGGATATCTTTTCCGAAAAAATCAAATGATATTGTTTTATTTGCTTCCCATGGCGTGAACCACCTAAACTCGTAATGCACCCCGTCGATAGCCATAAACTGTTTGGCGACGAAGCCCTTCAATTCGTAGTTTTCTATGATTGCCATGCAATTGTACACTTTTTCCTGAATTCGGATGGGAAGACCTACTGCTACAGTGATGTCTCCACAGAATGGAAGAAGTTTTTGAAGTTGTTTGACGGCTTTTTGAGGAAACCAATAGCTCAGAAAGAGATCTTCGCTTCCATAACCGGTAATAGCCAATTCGGGGAAACAAAGTAAGTCAGCTTTTTCTTGTTGAGCTTCTTTAATGGCATTTTTGATATGTTCAAGATTACCTTTCCAATCCAATGGAGTTTGGTTGAGGGTAGCGCACGCAATTTTAATATTTGACATAAACCTATAGAAAACAAAAAAACACCAAAATCAAAGATAGTGTTCTAACTGGCGATATTAAGTTTTTCACAGGCATTTTTAGCGGCTTCCTGCTCTGCCTTTTTTTTGGTTGCTCCTTTACCTTCAGACAAAGACTCACCGTCAATGTAAAGGGCTACCAAAAATTCCTTAAATCTCTGATTTCCGCTCACTGAAATCATTTTGAAATCCACTTCTTTACTTTCCTTCTGTGACCACTCGATAATTTTACTTTTGAAATTGGTGGTGGTGCTGATGATATCATCTACATCAAAATGTATGATAATCCTTTTAAGAATGAATTTTTTGCAAAAACCATAGCCTCGGTCAAGGTAAACCGCCCCTACAAGGGCTTCCAAGGTGTCTCCAAAAATTGATTTGTGGGCATTCAGGTTTTTCCCTGTATACTCATTTTGTATGATTTTGGCCAAGCCAATTTTGATAGCAATTTGATTGAGGGCTTCCCTGTTGACCATCCTGGACCTTGTTTCTGTCAAAAATCCTTCATCCCGAAATGGGAATTTCAAAAAGAGAAACTCGGCTACGACCGTCCCTAAGACTGCATCACCAAGGTATTCAAGACGTTCATTAGAGATTTTTAGTCCATTGATACTTTCTTCCGAGACAGAAGCGTGTTTGATAGCAAGCTTATATAAATTCAAATTAAAAGGCTTGCTGCCTACCATATGTTTGATGGAGGCAGCAAGCCTTTTTTCTTGTTTATTATAAAAGACAGCTTGTAATCGGAGTAATCTAGAAAGTCTCAATTTACTCACTTATTTTTTTGAAAATGACGGAAGCATTATGCCCGCCAAATCCAAATGTATTACTTAGGGCAGCTCTTACTTCTTTTTTCTGAGCTTTATTGAATGTAAGATTCAATCTTGAGTCTAATTCTTCATCATCAGTGAAATGATTGATAGTAGGAGGAATTAAGCTATGTTGCATGGCAAGTATTGAAGCGATGGCCTCAACTGCTCCTGCCGCGCCCAAAAGATGTCCTGTCATGGATTTTGTACTACTGATATTCAGGTTGTAAGCATGCTCTCCAAAAACTTTTTGAATTGCTTTTACTTCGCTGACATCCCCAAGTGGGGTAGAAGTACCGTGAACATTTACATAATCAATATCTTCAGGCTGAAGGCCTGCATCTTCCAATGCATGTAGCATAACATTAGTGGCTCCTGCTCCATCAGGATGGGGGGCTGTGATATGATAAGCATCAGCAGTCATGCCACCGCCGACAATCTCAGCGTAAATTTTAGCACCTCTAGCTTTGGCATGCTCATAATCTTCGAGTATCAAACATCCCGCACCTTCGCCAAGGACAAATCCATCTCTATCTTTGTCAAATGGTCTTGATGCTGTAGTGGGCGAATCATTTCTTTGAGAAAGAGCTTTTAGCGCATTGAACCCTCCGACTCCTGCTTCGGTAATGGTAGCTTCTGTGCCTCCAGTAACGAAAAGGTCAGCTTTGCCTAGCCTGATATAATTGAATGCATCAATGATAGCATTGGTGGCAGAAGCACATGCCGAAACAGTAACAAAGTTGGGTCCTCGGAATCCATATCTAATGGAAATAAAACCGGCACAAATGTCAGCAATCATTTTTGGAATAAAGAATGGATTGAACCTAGGTGTTCCATCACCTTTGACAAAATCCGTAACTTCATCCTGAAAGGATCGAAGACCTCCGATACCAGAACCCATTATAACACCAGCCCTATGAAGATTGATTTTTTCTAAGTCTAAACCTGCATCTACAATTGCCTGATCAGCGGCAATCAAACCCATTTGGGTAAAAAGATCCATTTTTCTCGCCTCTTTTCTTTCAATGAATTGGTCTACATCAAGATTCTTGACTTCGCAGGCAAACTGTGTTTTGAAAAGAGAGGCATCGAATCTAGTAATAGGTGCAGCACCGCTCACACCATTTGATAATCCGTTCCAATACTCTTCGACAGTATTACCAATTGGTGTGAGGGCACCTAAACCTGTTACTACAACTCTTCTTAAATTCATAAATGAATTTT
>NZ_REBN01000239.1 GCF_007692705.1 Mongoliibacter sp. | reverse complement strand
AATCGGCGGATGAGGAATCGAAGCATTTCAACCTGATCTGCGACTGTCTGGAAGGCAAATTGATCCACACCATTTTTGGAATACATGACAGCCCAAGCTGTTTCACCAAAAGTGAGTATCCGGCGGGCTGAATAAAAGTTTACCCATCCGATCACTTTTTCACTTTCGGTATGATAAGCTGCATCCAGAGCCTTAGCATACAATTCCAGCAACTGTTCCTTAACAGGGGTCAATTCCGGATTACTTCGGTTTTTAAACTTCTCGTAAGTGGCAAATTTCCTAAAGAGGACTTCTGCCTTTACCATGTGAAAATAGGTTTTGAAGTAATATCCTTTTGCTTTTTTTGACTTTTCAAGAGTATCCAAAAAAGTAACCATTTGAATACTATCCACTGCTGTCAGTTGCTCAATCAGACTTCCTAAGCTGTTCAATTCAGTCAACTCAACTTTACTTAATTCTACAGCCCAATTATCCGCATCGAGGCCCAACTTTTCAGGTTCCTGGGCATTCACTGAAAATTGAAATCCTCCAAGAAATAAAAACAGAAGACCGATTTGCATGGGTTGTTGAAGTGGCTTTCTAAAAAGCAATTTAAAAATAGCAATGAAATCAAAACTAGTCATAATGTTTCACCTCTTATGATATGTGACATCTTGTCGAATAACAGTATTTTAACCTTGGGCGTTAAGTTTGGCTCAGAACCCAACTTAGATTCTGTAAATGGTATTCGTAGTGATAAATGTTAAGTGAAAATTCTGCCTTCGAAAATAGTAAATTCACCTAATAAGTCGGTATTTAACAATTCACCTTATTTTAAACTACGGTGTCAAGTTTTGGTTTGAAAATCCATATTTAAATTCAAACCTACAAGAAGAGTTGTCCATAAATAATTCTACTGTGTTATAATTAAAAAACTATTACTGTTAGGATTCAATTCTCTAAAAACCTTTAATTAAAATTATTAACCTTGTGATGAATGAACTTAATCATTAAAAATTCACCCTTCATTGATGATTATCAGCGCCTTGCATTTTAATTTTAGTTAGATCTTTATAAATTATGAGGTATTTTATATTTATAACACTTTATAAAAACCACTTTAACCATGGAAAATACCAACACGAGTGTCATGAGTGTCAAGGATTGGTTCATTACTGTTTTGATCGTAGCCATTCCTATTGTAGGATTTATTATGCTTTTTGTTTGGGGCTTTGGAGGAGGTGCCAATTTAAACAAGCAAAACTGGGCAAAAGCCACTTTACTTTGGTTTGCCATAATCATTGCGCTTTATATTGTGGGCTTTATGATTTTTGGAGCAGCGTTGATTTCAAGTATGAGTAATGATTTTGACTTTTAAGATTCAGAGTTGATTTTGGGAATTCCTGAAGATGTTTTCATCTCAGGAATTCTTTTTTTAATAAAAGGTGTGGACTAAAGTATTCCTATACATCCTAGATCTGTTTAATAGCTTGATTTCGGTTAGTATTTTTCTTTACAATTTGCAGGTTGTATTTTTTTTCTGTTATCTTGACTAAGAAAATAATTCCAAAATGAAAAAAATATTATTTGTTCCATTTCTGATTTTGATATCCTTTTTCGAAGTAAGGGCCCAAGCAATTGAAATTACTCCATTCACAGGATATGCTTTCGACCACGGTTTTCCGATTCTTGGCGGAAGAGCCCGTCTAGGGGGTGGGCAGACTGTTGGCGGAATGCTTAATTTTAGCTTCAATGATTTTGCTGAAGCCGAAGTAATGTACAGCTACCAGGGTGGAATCGGTACTGCTAATTCTACTGCTTTTAGTCGACCGGTAAGAGAGCGTATCCAGGTGCATTATGCAATGGTTGGTTACAATAGGTTATTTCCAGCAAGTAATCAGATGGCCTTATTTACCGGGTTAAAAGTAGGTACGGGTACTTTGGCTTCACCAGAAAATAATTTTGATAGCATTACGCGTTTTACAGTTGGTATCAATGGTGGAATGAAATATTTCTTTTCTGATAATGTAGGCCTGAGATTGCAAGCTAACCTAATGATGCCTGTTTCTGATGTGGGTGCAAACCTATGGTGGAGCCCCGGTTCTGGTGCTCAGGTGGGTGTTGGAGGTTTTTCTTCTATTATTCAATTTGGCTTAACAGGCGCAGTGGTCATTAGGCTGAATCAATAGTTCTAGCAATAATCACAGATTGTTTACAATAATTCATTCTTATACTCTTCAAATAGAAATTACTGACCGATTTTTTTTTGAAGAGTATCAGTTTTTTAAGCGCTAAGGACATATATATTTTGGCCAAAACTTGGGAAGGATTTTAAAAGCTTGCTACTTTGTGTGGTTTAATAAGCATCAAATGGATATCAATTATTATATAAAAATAGCCGAAGAGCTCGGTGTCAAAGTGAAGCAGGTCACTGATACTGCGGAATTGTTAGATGGAGGAGCTACAGTCCCTTTTATTTCCCGATACAGAAAAGAAGCTACAGGGAGTCTGGATGAGGTGCAGGTAGCTGCTATACGGGACAGGGTTCAGCAATTGAGGGATTTGGATAAAAGAAGGGAAGCGATCCTCAAGTCTATTCAGGAGCAGCAAAAGCTCACACCTGAACTGGAGGAGAAAATCAATGCCGCAGAAACCATGGCTATTTTGGAGGATTTGTATTTGCCTTACAAACCCAAAAGAAGAACAAAAGCAACCATTGCGAGGGAAAGAGGGTTGGAGCCATTGGCAGAGATTATTTTTTCTCAGGAGTCATTTGACTTAGATGAAGAAGCTTCCAAATATGTCAATTCTGAACTTGAAGTCAATACTGCTGAAGATGCCCTTCAGGGAGCAAGAGATATCATTGCAGAATGGATCAATGAAAATGTGGAATTGAGGAAAAAAATGCGAGAACTCTTTATAGAAAGGGGTCAGTTTGTTTCCAAGGTAATTCCAGGCAAGGAAAATGAAGCCATCAAGTACAAGGATTATTTTGATTGGACTGAACCTGTAAAAACAGCTCCCTCGCACAGGGTCTTGGCCATGCGAAGAGGAGAGAAAGAGCTTTTCCTAATGCTGGATTCCTGCCCTGATGAAATTGATGCTATCGCATTGATTGAAAAAGAGGTGTTGAAGGATACATCCAATCTTGCTGTATCGCAGGTGCAAATGGCGATCAAAGATTGTTATAAAAGGCTTTTGAAGCCATCTATGGAAACTGAAGTACGCCTGTATTCCAAGAAAAGGGCCGATGAGGAAGCCATAAGGGTATTTACGGAGAATTTGAGACAGCTTTTACTTTCAGCACCTTTGGGAGAAAAGTCCGTTTTGGCCATAGACCCTGGTTTCAGGACAGGCTGTAAGACCGTTTGTCTGGGACCGCAGGGACAGTTGCTGAGTTTTGATGCCATTTATCCAAACGAGCCCCAGAAAAAGACAGCAGAGGCTGCGGCCAAAATCAAACATTTGGTCGATACTCATCAAGTGGAAGCCATCGCCATAGGAAACGGTACGGCAAGTAGGGAGACAGAATCTTTTGTCAAGTCCATCGGACTGCCGAAAAATGTGATCGTTACCATGGTCAATGAAAGTGGTGCCTCCATTTATTCAGCTTCAGATGTGGCAAGAGAGGAATTCCCAGATCATGATTTAACGGTTAGGGGTGCTGTGTCCATTGGCCGCAGATTGATGGACCCCTTGGCAGAATTGGTGAAATTGGATCCGAAATCTATAGGAGTAGGCCAGTATCAGCATGATGTAGATCAATCTTCCTTGAAGAATTCTCTTGATGATACGGTAATGAGTTGCGTGAACGGTGTAGGAGTAGAAGTCAATACGGCTTCCAAACAATTGCTGACTTATGTTTCAGGTTTAGGCCCTGTATTGGCCCAAAACATTGTCAACTATAGAAATGAAAATGGTCCTTTTAAGAGCAGGGATGAAATTAAAAAAGTCCCAAGACTGGGAGATAAGGCTTTTGAACAGGCGGCAGGCTTTCTTAGAATCAGAAATGCCGGCAATCCACTTGATGCTTCAGCTGTGCACCCCGAGCGTTATGCATTGGTGGAGAGAATGGCCAAAGATTTAGGAGCAAGCTTAGTGGATTTGATGACTTCGGAAGAACTGCGATCCAAGGTTATTTTGAAAAACTATGTATCAGAAACTGTAGGCCTTCCCACATTGCAGGATATCATAGAGGAACTTTCAAAGCCTGGTAGGGATCCAAGGGAATCTTTCGAGGTCTTTAATTTTCAGGAAGGAGTCAATGAAATTTCAGACTTGAAAGTTGGGATGAAACTTCCTGGAATCATCACCAATATCACCAAATTTGGTGCCTTCGTAGACCTTGGTGTTCATCAGGATGGTTTGGTTCACCTGAGTCAATTGGCCGATAAATTCATCAATGATCCTGCTGAAGTAGTCAGCGTCAATCAAAAAGTGGAGGTAACCGTGATGGAGGTGGATATTCCAAGAAAACGAATAGGCCTGAGTATGAAATCTGATCCTTTTGGTGCTAAACCAAAAGCAAAGAGATCTGATAAGGCTTCAGAAAGTAAAAGCAAATCCAAAGAACCCGAAGGGGATTTGGCGGCAAAACTAGCCATGTTGCAAAATAAGTTCAGGTAAAAACAGAGCGCCGTCCTTAATGGGACGGCGCTTTTTTTATAAGTAATAGTTGGTTTGTATGCGTTTCTTAAGCCTTTAAGATTAAGGTTATCTTCTAACTGTAACTTTTGACGGAATTTAATTCAGTTCTGTTTCAGAAATCCTGTTTTAATTTTTTAAAATCTTACTGGACCCTTGATTTAGGTAAAGATTCTTTGTGAATATCCGGAATGATGCCAGTAGCCTAATTTTCTATACTTATCGGGAGGCAATACCGAATTTTGCTTAAATCTATAATTTACACAGAACTTTAGCCTTTTAAATCTTCTACTGGCAAAAAAGCAGATTCACATAAGATTCTTTATTTACATCTGTTTTTTTTACAGGTATTTTAAACATCTAACATCTGTAATCCAACATCCGTCATTTTACATTCAAAAGCTCCCAATCCAATATTTCTTCTCATAAATTTACATTTTTGTGACAGTATATGTCGTTATAATGTTAATTTTACCAACATATATATGTTATTTAAAATAACATTATTACTTTAGCTACTGTTATGGTACTAAAAAACAAATATCATGGAAACAGAAGCAAACATCAGCATTACCCAAAAGGAACTTCCAAGTGGCAACTGTCAGGTTAAGTTTTTCATAGAGGATGACAAAAGACCCATGTATGGTTACCTCTTGACCAATGAGCCAAAGCCTGTAGGAGAGATCATTTCCGAGATTCAGGAAAGAATGTATAGGAGAAAGATAAGGTCGTCCATGAATCCACTTTCGCTAAAGCAGCCTGAAAAGGAGGATCATAACTTTTATTTATATTCCGCTTAAATTCTACTATCATGATGCTTTCTAAAAACCTCAAATACCTTCGATCAGAAGTTGGCATGACCCAATCGGAGCTTGCTGCAAAACTGGGTGTGCAAAGAAGTATGATTTCAGCCTATGAAGATGGAAGGTCAGAGCCTAAACTTTCGGCCTTGGAAGTGATCACGTATACTTTCGGGGTGAGCTTGGATGAATTGCTTCACCATGATATGAAAGTTAAAGGAAGGAAAGTCAATCAGCAAAAAGAAATCAAGATCCTGACCATAGCAGTGGATGATAAGGACAATGAGAATATCACCATGGTACCTCAGAAAGCTTCAGCTGGATACCTCAATGGATTCTCGGATCCTGAATATATGGAATCCCTGCCGCAGTTTCATCTGCCCAATCTTTCCAAAAGTAGTACCTACAGGGCTTTTGAGTTGAGTGGAGACAGCATGTTGCCACTGGTGTCCGGAACCATTGTAATCGGGTCTTATATTGAGCAGCTGAAAGATATCAGAAGTGGACAAACCTATGTGATGGTAACGGTGACAGAGGGAGTGGTGTACAAGCGGGTATTCAATTACCTGGAAGAAAACGGAAAATTATTTTTGGTTTCAGACAATGAACACTACAAACCCTATGAGGTCAAAGCAGAAGATGTTCTGGAAGTGTGGGAAGCAAAGGCATTTATCAGCACAGATTTCCCCAATCCCAAGGATAAATCCAAACCGGTAAGTTTGGAAGATATTTCCCAGATGATTTTGGATATCAAGGCAGAGATTACCCGTATGAAGTAGATCAGTTTTTCTTGAATTCGGGATTTGCTTCAAATTGGCTTACCCAATTCAAGATAGCTTTAACTGAGCCCAAACATATCAGGACAAGTCCAAGAGTTATCACAAATGAAGGGGAGGTGAAAGTTTCCCCAAAAGAAAACACAATCAACATCACTGCAGTGGAAAATGGCAAAGAAACTGCAAGTATGTTGACGGCCAATTCCAAATCAAAGGTTCTTTTTTCTCTTTTCTCCAGTTTTTGTTCCATGGCAGTAATCGCTGACATATGCGCAAATGGCCAGAAGCTTATTGCACTTTGTGGAAATACGATGATGACCAATATGGCCATGTAGGAGAGGGATGGGGCAAAGAATATCAATGCACCGGAAAGTATAAACGTAAGTCCTGAGCGCAGCAGCAATAAGCCCGCGATTTTTTGGATTTGTTTCCAATTGAAAACCACAGCTATTCCGATATAAAGCAGGACCAATGGAGTCATCAGATTACTAAGGTTGGCAATTGCGGAAGAGAGAAAAACCGGTAGGTTGTCCATATGTATGCCTAGGCCTAAAAGTACAAGGGCCAGTACAATCACTATATTAATAGGTTCATTGATAAGGCTCAGAAAGAGGGATTTTATTTTTTGTCCATTACCCTTGTTTTTACTGGGATAGTTGATCAAAAACCAATTGAATGCTACCAGATATGCAAAGATGAGCACAAAGAACTTATTGCCAATATCAGCCAAGGCACCCCAAGCCAAAGCATCATCTCCCAAATATTCTATAAGGAAAGGAAAGCAGGAAAGCCCTGGTGCCAACGAAGGGAACAATAATAGATAGGTACTGTAAGAAGAAGAGTCTTTTTCTATTCCGAAAAAAGGCAAAAGGGGTTTCAGAATAAAAAACAAAAGGAAATTAAAGGCCAATGCCAACAAGGGCAAAGCCAATAAATCGGGCTTCACTTCAGCCTTTAATAAGGCTACAAAGATGATGGCCGGCAATGCAACAGTAAGGATAATGGTTTTTAAACCATTCTGATTACTTGGATGATTGAATTTTTTTCTGAGTAAAAACCCTATGATAAGGATTATAATTAAGGATAGCGTCTTTTGAACTGCAGGATTCATTATAGAATTGGAGTTTGTTATTCATAAAGATTCAAAAGGCTATTTTGGGTGGTTGGATCAGGCTTCGCTGACTTTGAGGGCCTCTACAAAGTAATTCATCTCCTGCATAGTGCCCATACTTACCCTGCACCAAGGCTTATTGTCTATGGCATACATCCTAATGCCTACTCCCTGGTCTATCATGGATCGAGCAAATGGTTTTGCCTCCGACCGGATAGGGAATATCATAAAGCTGGTATGTGATGGGATTTCTTGGTAACCTAAAGATTTGATGCTCTGCGAGGTGAAATCTCTTGATTCTCTGTTAAGCTGCCTACACTCTGCGATAAATGATTCGTCTTTGAAGCTTGCAATGGCTCCTTTAAGCGAGGTGATACTGAGTCCCATGGTACTCCTGACCATGTCTGTGACAGATTTTATTCTTTCGGGAGTTGCGACGATATAACCAATTCTTAGACCTGCCATGCCGTGTATTTTTGAAAATGTCCGTGCTACTATTACATCGTATCCTTCTGCAACCAGATTTACCGCACTTTTTTCTTCCGCATTTTCAAGAAAATCGAGATAGGCTTCATCTACAAATACAGGTGTTTGCTGTGAGGCGTTTTTACAGAATGATTTTACGTTTTCAAAATCTGTGATAGATCCCATAGGATTATTAGGATTGCATACATAGATCAGTTTTGTTTCTTTATCTATGGACTTCAAAATGGCATTGAGGTCATGGCTATGGTCTTCTGTAAGAGGAATGGCCTTCCAAGAGGCACCTACAGCCTGTGCTGTGTTGACCAGGGATAGGTAAGAAGGGTCTGCAGAAATGACATTACCTCCATGTCTACACAGCGCGATAGCCGTTTTTTCCAATAAATCAGTAGAGCCAGGGCCAAGCATGATATGTTCCGGACTTACACCTTCTTTCTCCGCTATCATTTGGATAAGGTAGTGGGCATCGGCATGTCCATATCTGTTTCCTTCGGAGATCGATGAAGCAATGGCTTTTAATGCTTTTTCTGAGGGGCCAAAAGGATTTTCATTGGCTAAAAGACGGGCTTTCATGGGTACGTCTGCGTTGAAGGGTAAAGGGATTTCCCGCAAACTGCCTGTGGATTTCAGTACCTTAGAATCTAACGATGTATTGCTGTGGGCTAGAACTTCTGGTATAGCACTAAGTCCCGCCAATCCAAAAAGGCTGGTTTTTAACCAATGTCTTCTGTTAAGGTTTTTCATAGGTTTTTCAAAATGGTTTAAGTAAGTTTAAAAATAAACCATATTTATTTAAAAATGTGTAAAAAATTAATATTTATGTTATTTTATTGATTGGTTATTATCAAAAATGATG
>NZ_REBN01000082.1 GCF_007692705.1 Mongoliibacter sp. | reverse complement strand
AGAAGCTGGAAGTGACGTACCGATGCCAAGTTGGGAGGAAAGAGCAGCTGAAGAGATTCAGGAAAAGCCCGGTATTTTCATACTGGTACAGGATGCCTCTGGAAATGTAATCAGGCGTGTAGAAGGTCCAACTAAAAAGGGCTTTCATCGCATCTCATGGGACCTGCGTTATCCTGCGCCCCAGGCCCTAAGCATTAGTGGTGGACAATCGTATGACAAAGGGCTTATGGTCGCTCCTGGAACTTACACTGCTACACTTTACAAAAGTATAGATGGTGTCATTACGGCTTTGGATGACCCGATTACCTTTGAAGTGGAGCGAATGTATCAGGGTGCGCTGGAAGGGGCTCCTGAAACCGAAGTGGCGGATTTTTGGCGGTCGTATGAAGCAGCTGCAAAAGATGCCTCAGCACTTGATATCAATATAGATCGAAGTATAAAAACAGTTGAGGCCATGCGCAAGGCCTTGCAGCAATCTACTGCCAAACCCGGCACTATTGATGAGAAACTCCATGCTTTAAGAAATGATCTCTACGGTCTACACATGGATGTGTATGGCAACCCGGCGAAGAATCAAGTCGGTGAAAAAACTCCGCCTAACATCGGCGAGCGACTATTCGCAGTAAATCGCGGTATTTCTGGTTCTCTGTACGGACCTACCGAGACTTCAAAGCAAACCCTTCAATTTGCCAACAAACAAATTCGGGAAGCAACTGAACGGCTGCACAAACTCAATCAGTCGCTGGAGGCCATAGCATCAGAAATGAACAATGCAGGTGCCCCTTATATTGAGGGTATGAATTGGCCAAATGAATAATGCTGTTAATTTTGATGATAAAAAAAATGGCCTCTCAGATCTGAGAGGCCATTTTTAATAGTTTCCTATATAAAAAATAAATTCAAAGAAGTCCATTCCAACTTCCGCCACATGTACCAGTTCTTTACCATTCGTTAGCAGTGACGTCAAGGTGTCAGAGCCAAAAGAGAGCCGCTCTACAAAGTGTAAAACCATCAGACCAACCTTAACCCAAAGGCTATAGATGAAAAAATATCGTGGATACCTGAGGCTCAAAATACCCAAAACCTTACTTTGAGAATTTCTATGAATGCTTTTTCTTTTACGGGGGTGAAAGGCTTATTCCCGAAAAAAGGAGATATTGAGTTCTATTAAACAAGAAGATTGTTTTATCTTTTTGGATCAAATTGTTTTTATCAATATGTCCAAACTCTTTTCCTTCATCAAGGCCCCAATTGTTTTTGTGTTGCGTCAACCCATATATTGGTTTGCCAAAAAGGTGTCTTCTGCACCCGATAGGAGGATGGTTTTTGAAAGGCTTTCGGAAATGTATGCCAATATCTGTGAGAACGAGGACTCCAAAAAGGGAGCACTATACTCCATGGATTTTGAGGACAATAATTTTATAATCCTCAGTGATGTGCATAAAGGGAATAGAAGCAGAAGGGATGAATTCAAACCTGCCGAGAAAAATTACTTAGCTGCTTTGGATTTTTATGACCAAATGGGCGCTAACTACATCAATTTGGGAGATTCAGAGGAATTCTGGAAGTTCAATATTTTCTCCATCCAACACCATAACAAAAGGACTTTTGCCGCAGAGGCTAAATTCGCCAAGAGAAAAGCTTTTTACAAAATTTTTGGGAACCACGATCTTTTTTGGAAAATGGATCCTTTCTCCAAGTTTCACCTCAAACAGGCTTATGGACAGGCAGTGAACATTTACGAAGGTATCGTTATTAGGGTGAAATATAAAGACAAGGGACATGTAGATGTGTTCTGCACCCACGGACATCAGGGGGACAAACGTAGCGATGGGAATAACTTTTCAAAATGGTTTGTTTCCTATATTTGGGGGCCCTTGCAGGCCTTTTTGGATATCAATATCAACACCCCGGCAGTTGTAAGTTCCGAAAAGACCCTTCACAACAAATTGATGTATGAATGGAGTCAAGAACAGGAAAACCTGGTGCTGATTACGGGTCATACCCATCAACCTATTTTTCACTCCTACAACCACATAAAGTTTCTGAAAGAAGAATTGAAAGATGCAGAAGAAAGAGGAGACCGAGGTTCTGTTAAAAAGCTTCAGGAAAGAATTAAAAGACATCCTAGCCAATGTGGGCAAGAGGCACCAAAACTATCCCAGTACAGGCCTACCTATTTCAATGCAGGTTGTTGTTGCTACAGTGATGGCAGCATTACAGGAATAGAGATAAAAAACGGTTATATCCGCTTGGTAAGATGGGCGGATGAGGGTGATGGTCCAGAAAGGCAGGTTTTGGAAGAATTGCCCCTTCAAGAGTTGAAGCAGATGTTTTTTTACCGTTAAAGGATCAAAATTTGGCTTTACTTTAACTTGTTCAAGTAGACGGTGAATTAAAGGCAATCAGGTTGGATTTTGGTTTGTTGTTTTTACAGAACCCTTACAAAAATTATTTTTCTTCTGGCAGATACAACTGATACAAAAAAAATATACTTTTAGTCGGTTTATTCCCAAATTTTATATGCGTCTGAAATATTTCCTCGTAGGCTTACTTAGCCTGCTCTTGTGGAGTTGTGAAAGTGAGGTTGATGAAGCCCAAAAGGCACCAAATGTACAGACCATAAACGCAGAAGTCATTGCATCTGGCGGAGTGGTTCTTCATGGGGAATTGAATAATACGGCCAAAATAAGCGATCATGGATTTCTTATCACTGAAGATAGCACCGTATGGAATACTACCCTTTTCAAATTGCGGATGGGAAAACCTGCCCAATCTGGTGCTTTTAGCTACGTACTGGATCAATTGATCTATCCTGACAAAAAATATTTTTTCAAGGC
Source organism: Mongoliibacter sp. (assembly GCF_007692705.1). GTDB lineage: Bacteria > Bacteroidota > Bacteroidia > Cytophagales > Cyclobacteriaceae > Mongoliibacter. The sequence continues at coordinate 28,217 of NZ_REBN01000082.1, read as the reverse complement.
TTTTATTGATACAGAGCAAGGAGTGAAATATGGTGCTGTAAAATCCTTTCTTTCCAAAGGCAGTAAAGACCCAGTTATTTTGAAAGTTAACCCTGAAAAGGCACACTTGGAGACTTGGATCAGCATTCATGGAAAAAACCTTGGTAATGATCCTTCATTTACCCAAGTGCGGTTTGGGGATATTGCTACCTATTATTGGAATGTCGTATCAGATTCACTTGTCGAAGCTTTGATTCCTGGTAATATCCGATCAGCAGCATTTGATATCAATGTCAGCGTATCCGGAAAAACCGTTTCTATTCCTTATTCACTTCACCGACCGGAGATTCACGCCATTGAGTCTGAACCAGTGAAAATAGGTTCACCTTTCAAGATCTTGGGCAATCACTTTGATTCAATTCCTGAAAGAAATGAAGTATTTGTTGGAGATATCCAATTAAATTTACTGAAAGCAAGCAGAAAAGAACTGGAAGTAATCATTCCAAATGATTTGAAACAAAGCAAGCAACCCATCCGCGTAAAATCACAACTACAGGAAGTCGTTTCAGATTTTGACCTTATACTTGCCCAACCTGTTATTCTTGAAGTGCCTGCCTGTGCCCAAACTTGGGATGAGGTACTGATAAAAGGCAAAAATTTTCATCCTGAAGCGTATTGGAACACCGTATTAATTGGGGGATTGGAAGCTGAAATATTGGGAGGAAATGAAAATGAAATTTTGGTTAGGGTCCCAAGAGGACCTTACCCAAACGGAAATGCCCAGATAAAAGTAAAAGTTGCCGATCTGGAATATACTTTTTCCAAACCAATGTGTATAGAGGATGAATGGCTAATGATTTCTGACCAACTCCCTTTTCACTTTTATGGAAATGTTGGAGCATTTTCTCTGAATCAAAAAGGCTATGTCATCTCCAAATCAACGGATTATAATGATCCAAAAGATTATCTTTGGGAATTTAACCCCTCCAACCAATCTTGGAATAAAAGTGCTCTTCCGGTTGAAGAAGCATATATAGGTAATGTAACCACAACCAATGGAAAGGCTTATTTATATACTGGAAATGATGCGGATAATTTTTGGGAGTTTGATCCCGGTAGTAATAAATGGAGCAAAAAGGCCAAATTCCCGGGAGCAAAAAGAGGGGCGGCCATAATGTTTTCCCTATCGGGGAAAGCCTACGTCGGACTGGGAAGAAATACCGAAAGCTGGAATATTATCAATTATCTGGATCTTTATGAGTACAATCCAGTCACCAATTCCTGGAAAAAAATGTCCAACCCTCCAAAAGAACTTGAAGGAAGTGGCAAGGCGTCTGCAGTTTCCCTAGGCACTTCTGCTTATGTTTTTGGAGGAGCACAGGATACGGGCATGAACCGCCTTTTTCGATATGAACCTTCAAATGACAGCTGGATGAGTCTGGCGTCTCTCCCTGAAGCGATTCAACTTCAAACCGGTTTTGCTTATAACAATAAGATATATTGCGCTACCGGTGTACCTATTGGTGGCAGCGCAAGGCCGGATGTCTGGATTTATGATCCTATGAGCGATAACTGGGAAGAAGGAACTTCCGTGGGAAAAGTGGGAAGGTACCGGGCATTTTCCTTTGTCATCAACGGTCAGGCTTACATTGGTGGTGGAGAAGGCCAAGGATGGGGAGGATCAGTGATTAATGAGTTTTTCCAATTAAAGAAATAGATTAGGCCAAATTTCAGGTATATAGCTTCATTGTCACGGCAATCAAAAAGACTGGCGGGAAGTGGATGATGTTTGACAAGAAGCCTTATTTTATCTTAAGGAGCGCTATTATTAAATCGAGAAAAATCTTCGATTTATCGATTTGATGCCGATAGAAATGAAAAATCTATTGCACCGCTTTTACCGAAACTTCAATGTTACCTTTTACAGCCTTGGAATACATGCAGTGTTTGTGGGCAAGATCAGCAAGTTTTTGAGCTTCTTCTAAAGTGGAGGCCTGAGGGATTTTAACTAGAATATCTGCAGCCAATCCATAACCTCCATCTTCAGCTTCACCTGAATGAACCTGTACAGATATTTTGGCATCTTCTGTATTTACTCTTTTTGAAACTGCACCCAAAGCCCCACCAAAGCATGCTGCCCAAGCGGCTGCAAAAAGTTGTTCAGGATTTGTTTTTCCCCCCTGTCCTCCGATTTCTTTTGGCATTGCCAGTTCCAATTCTAAAAGGGCATCATCTGTTTTGATGGATCCGTTTCTGCCACCTGTATTTGTGGCTGTAGCAGTATAACTTTTATTGATTTTTTCCATTTTTTAAGAAGGGTTAAATTCAGCGAGAAGCTTTTTCATTATGGCTTTCAATTGGGAAACATCCTTTTCTTCCCAGTTGTTGAAAAATTCATCAGCTTTTTCCGCAACTTTCGCTGCTTTTGATTGAAGGGAACTTCCAGGATAGGTCAGTTCTATCACCACCTTTCTCTCATCTTCTTCCGATCTTACCCTTTTAATCAGGTTGCTGGCTTCCAGTCTTTTGAGCAAGGGAGTGAGGGTTCCGGAGTCCAATTGCAACTTCTGTCCTATCTGAGAGACCATCTGACCATCTTTTTCCCAAAGTACCAGCATGACCAAATACTGTGGATAAGTTAGGCCTATTGCGTCCAATGGCTCTCTATAGGCTTGAGAAAATAGCCTTGAAGCTACATAGAAAGGAAAACTAGGGTCATCTGATAAATTAGCCATGATTTATTTAAATTGTTTGCAATTCAATTTATGAAAATTTAGAGAGAATAGGAAGGTTTTATGAAAATATGGTGGATATTATCTGTGTTCATCTTCAGCATCTTTTGTTTCATTTTTTTACCAAAAAGTCAAGTGGGTTTTCTTTATGTTTTTGAGACTCCTAGTGAACCCTATTTTCCTTCACTTTTGACGATGTCTATTGATCAAATAAAGGTGGCCTCTTCTTTTGCCAATCTGTAAATTCCTGATAAGCTCTTCCCAGCATCACTAACTTTTCTTCCTCAAATAGATTGGCCAAAAAGGTGATGGAAACAGGCGATCCATTTTCCAGAAAACCATTGGGCATGCAGAGGGCTGGATGTCCTGTCAAGTTCGTTACCTGAAGTTGATTTCCTCCATAACTTGGTGTTACGATGACATCATATTCTGAAAAGATAGCATGCATTTCTTCGATCAGTATATTCCTGTATCGATTGGCTTGAATGTACTCAACTGCAGGAATAAATCTTGAAGAACGAAAGAGGTTAGGCCAAGCCCCTCTGTGCTGTGCAACCAAAAGGTCATCTGAATTGTCTCGGGTAAGTTCATCAAAAGCTGCAGCTCCTTCTACGTAAAGGGATATCAATATACTTCCTATATCAACTGATGTTTCGAGTTTGACGGGGTGTAATTCCACTCCCATAGCTTTCAATTCTTCCAGCACACGCTTATCCAGCTCAGTAGCCCTTTCACTATCAAAAAAATCTTTGAAGTAAGCTACTTTAAGTGATTTCCAGGATTTTTCTGCACTGTAATTGAAAGCAGCAGGAATGGTACTTTTGTCTTTGGTATCAAAACCATTGATGACTGATAGCACAATGCCATTATCCAAAGCAGACCGTGAAATAGGTCCGATTTTATCCATGCTCCAACTCAAAGCCATTGCCCCGTCCCTACTTACCCTGCCAAAAGTAGGCCTAAGCCCTGTCACGCCATTTCGTGTTGAAGGTGATACAATACTCCCTAGTGTTTCGGTACCGATAGCAAATGGCACTAATCCAGCACTGACGGCAGAAGCTGAACCGGCAGATGAACCACTACTGCCCTGCTCGAGGTTCCAAGGATTCTTGGTCACTCCTCCGTACCAGACATCACCCATTGCCAGAGCACCTAAAGTAAATTTACCAATGAGGACCGCACCTGCATCTTCCAGCTTTTCAACAACAGTTGCCGTATAATCAATTTCCTGGTCTTTGAAAGGCATAGCGCCCCAAGTCGTTTTTGTCCCTTTCACTGCCAAAAGATCCTTTACACCATAAGGAATACCATGCAAAGGACCCCGATAATTGCCCTTTGCCAATTCTTCATCCATCTCCCTTGCTTTTCCCAATGCCTCATCTTCCATCAGCGTAATCAAGCACTCTAAAGTGTCAGAGTAGGATTTAATCCTATCTATAAAGATTTTAGTAAGGCTTTCTGAGCTGATCTGTTTATTTTTAATCAATACAGCCAATTCATGAATGGGCATAAATGCGAGGTCATTTTCATTTTCAGGTAGCACAACATTCTCTGATAAACCCCAGTCCAGCTCCTTTTGAATTTGATCAGGTACAAAGCCATGTGGCAATGGATTGAAATAAAGCGCTGGAGAAGTGCTGTTATCTAAGGTAAGCTCCCGCATTTTTTGAAAACTTGAACGGTGACCTTCCAAATTGCGGAGCATACTATCTCTTTCAGCAGGCGTAAACTCCAGACCAATTAGGTTCTCGGCTGCCGCTATGGTGGCTGGTGTGATTTCATTGGCTTGGCGCCCGGAAATAAAACCTACAACCAAAACTATTGGCATAAGTAATATAAGTATCCAAACAGACTTGTTTTTTGTTGTCTTCATGTAGCTTTGTATTTGGGTGAAAAACATCCAAGACGTAAAAAAGTTAATTTCTGGAACATTTACACACATGACTGAAGAGAAAAAACCTGCCTTCCCGATTTTTCCTATGCCCATGAGGGGATTACTGCTCTTGACAGGCATGTATACCTTTGCGATTGGGGTCTTTTTTAGATATTTAGGACAGGATTTATTGAAATGGTTATCTATGGATCCTGCTTTTACAAATATCAGTAGCAGTAGCGTATTGGGTTCTGTAGGAATGCTAATAGGTTTTTTAATTTTTCTAAGCGCGTTTTATCCCATCAGCTGGCGTTATCTGATTTTGGTGGGTATTATCGGAAAGGTACTCACTGCCATTTGGTTTGTGCTGATATTTATGCCTGACCTTGACTGGAATAAGAGGACAGTATTCCACTTGGTGTTCAATGATTTACTTTGGCTTATCCCTCTAATTACTATTTTTATTAGGGCAGTACAAGTTAAAAAGTATATAGACGAACACCCTGAAGATTAAATCAATAATTTTTCATTATGTAAATTGTACACTTTTAGAATACTTTTTATCTTGACCGCTCAATAATATTCTTAAAGACATGCAAAGAAGAAAGTTTATCCAAAGTGCTGCATTAGCAACGGCAGGGGCAAGCCTATTGCCACACTGGGCCAGTTCAATGAAAAATTATAGGTCTACTGATTATGGCGTTGCACTTTTTACACTACCTAAATCACTCTCTGAGGATTTTGAAGGGACCCTGAAAATGATTTCGGAAATAGGGTATAAAGAACTGGAATTTTTTGGTCCCTATACCTATAGCACCAAAGAAGCACAGGATAGCTGGAAGCAAACTGCAGGGATGTTGGGTTTTTCAGGTTCAGGGTATTTTGGATATTCTCCAAAGGATCTCAAGGCACTTCTGGAAAGATATGGTTTGACTGCTCCATCCATCCATATAGATCTCCCTACTTTGCAACATAATATGGGAGCTATTGCAGAGGCGGCACATGTGGTAGGCCATAAATATGTTGGCATCGCCATGATACCTGATGACATGCGCCAGAATATGGATGATTACAAAAGGACCATCGAGGTATTCAATAAAGTAGGTGAAGACGCCAAAAATAACGGTCTTACTTTCTTCTATCACAACCATGGCTATGGACATACGCCAAAAGAAGGAGTAGTGCCTTTTCAATACATATTGGAAAATACAGACCCTGACTTGGTCAAAATGCAATTGGATGTGTTTTGGTTTACTGCAGCAGGAGTGGACCCAAAAGAAATTTTAGAAAATAATCCAGGAAGATTCACTTCTCTACACCTTAAGGACATGAGCGAGAAGAAAACTTTCGCAGGTGATGGAGAAAGTATGCAGGACTGGATGGGCTTATTTCCCTATTTAGCGGATGCAGGCAGTGGTGTATTGCCTTTGACTGAAATCATACAGACCGCAAAAAAATCAGGAGCCAAGCATTTCTTTTTAGAGAAAGACATGACTCCTGAACCAAAGATGGCTTTAACAAACAGTTATGATTTTTTATCTAAAATCAAACTGTAAGCTTGATTCTTAAAGCAGAATAATCAAAAGGATAATGATAATAATCAAAGCACCCGTGGAAATATAGATTCCAGATCCACGGTTTTGCTTTGCTTCTTTATGCAGTTCCTTCAATTCGCTTTTAACTTCCTTCTTCTCCGCTCTTGTCATTTCAGAAAAATCCATTTCCTTGATTTCAAGTACTCTGGCATCTATTTCTTCCAATCTTTGGACCTGAGCTTCGGTCAATTCGTTTTCAGATTTTACAGGCTTATCTTTGGCTTCTGCTACCAAAGTACCACCTAGCATCATCATGGCTGCCAGGGAAAGATTCAAAATGGTTTTTTTCATTGTATTTCAGTTTATATAAAATCATTTTAAGCTACCTGTCATATCTTCAGGCTTTACCCACTCATCAAACTGCTCATTGGTCAACAATTCCAGCGCTAAAGCTGCCTCTCTCAGGGAAGTTCCTTCTTTATGCGCCTTTTTGGCTATTGCAGCTGCGTTTTCATATCCTATATGAGGATTGAGTGCAGTGACTAGCATAAGGGAATTTTCTAGATGTCGTTGGATAAAAGGTGTATTTGGTTCAATTCCCACGGCACAGTTATCATTGAAAGACACACAGGCGTCTCCAATCAATCTGGCTGACTGTAGGAAATTGGCTATCATCATTGGTTTAAAGACATTGAGCTCAAAATGCCCATTAGAACCGCCAACTGAAATGGCGACATCGTTACCCATCACCTGGGCTGCGACCATGGTAATGGCTTCTACCTGCGTAGGGTTTACTTTACCAGGCATAATAGATGATCCCGGTTCATTTTCAGGAATCAGTATTTCACCTATGCCGGACCTAGGACCAGAAGATAGCATCCTTATATCATTGGCAATTTTCATCAAGCTCACAGCCAATTGCTTCAGGGCTCCGTGAGATTCTACAATGGCATCGTGTGCAGCCAAGGCTTCAAATTTATTGGGGGCAGTAACCATAGGTTGACCGGAAAATTCAGCAATCTTTTCTGCTACAAGTTCCGAATAGCCTTTTGGTGTATTTAAACCTGTTCCAACAGCAGTACCGCCCAGTGCCAATTCAGAAAGGTGTGCGAGGGTATTTTTCAAAGCCCTTAACCCATGGTTAAGCTGAGCCACATATCCAGAAAATTCCTGCCCCAAAGTAAGTGGTGTAGCATCCATAAAGTGAGTTCTACCGATTTTGACCACCTCCATAAATGCCTCAGACTTGGCCTTGAGGGTATCTCTGAGTTTCTCTACTCCTGGGATAGTGGTTTCCATTACCATTTTGTAAGCAGCAATGTGCATGGCTGTTGGGAAGGTGTCATTTGAGGACTGGGACTTGTTGACGTCATCATTGGGGTGAATCTTTTTCTGGGCATCTTCCAGTGAACCTCCCAAAAGTACATGTGCCCTGTAGGCAATTACCTCATTGGAATTCATGTTGGATTGTGTTCCTGATCCTGTTTGCCAGATCACCAAAGGAAATTGGTCATCATGCTTTCCTTCAAGTATCTCATCACAGACTTTAGCAATAATTTCTGCCTTGTCCTGTTCCAATACCCCAAGTTCTGCATTGGTCAAAGCAGCAGATTTTTTTAGAATGGCAAATGCCCTGATAATTTCTACAGGCATGCGGTTTCTTTCACCGCCAATTTTAAAATTGTTGATGGATCTTTGGGTCTGGGCGCCCCAGTATTTATCGGCAGGAACTTCTACCGGGCCCATGGTATCTTTTTCTATTCTTATGCTCATAAAGCTATTTTGATTGAATTTTGAGTCTGCTAAAATACTAGCTGAGTGGCATAATCCATAGTTATTTTAGTATAATGTGGCAAGTGGCATTTGAAGAGTAGGGAAAGATCCTTTGCTGAATATCAGTATTTATACAAGTCTCTAATTCCTAAAGATTTTATAGGGATTGTTCATGATAGATAATTTGTAACCCGGCACATATCCATTATCAATTGATATTGAATCAAGATATAGTGAAATACATTATTTCCGTACTTGCAGCCTTTTCTTAACGCTATTCAAATCAGATGATTATTGCAGTAAATCGTGAAAAATCTTTTGAGAGGATTTGGTCTTTCTCTTGAAATGTGACCAAGCAAATGAGTAATTTCCTATTCCTAAGGCTAGACTCACTAGAGCATATAGGGGTTGCTCGGCCATTAGACCAAAAAAGAAAAACATGGTCAGGGTAATGATGGTCCAAAAGGAAAGAAAAAAAACTGAACCTGGAAAAAGTTTGTACTCCAGAAATATAATGCTGCCATTTGGAGAATCTTCCACTTTTCCCTGAATCAAGGGTAAAAATGAATCAGCCTTGTCAATAAAAAGAGAAAGCCTGAAGCCATCTTTGTGTACAACCCCATTAAATTCATAGCCTTTTTTTTGTCTAGCCTCGTAATCCAAAAAATTAACGTTTCTGGTTACCAGGTCTATGCGTTGAAGCACTTCGGGCTTTTCAAGTCCTGTGACCAATACTTCACTTTTAAATGGGAGAAAAGGCATGTTTTCCTAACTACGACGCAGAAATAAAGTTACCTTATCAAAGGTACTAATTCAATTTTATGGATAAAGCGCTTCAAAAGTTTAAAGAATATTATTCATTTCCTATCAAAGATAATCCGCAGGAGGTATGGAAGAGAATTCTGGAAATAGGAGGAGATAAGGGCTGGTATTATGCTACAAGGCTTTGGAAAATAAGGGGGATAATAGATGTTTTTTTTGGAGGTATAGGCTATAGAAAAGGAAGAAAAGCGTCAGGAGAGCTCAAAGTAGGGGATCCTATTGACTTTTGGCGCATCGTCAACTTGGAAAGAAAATCTAGAACCATTGAACTGGAAGCAGAAATGAAACTTCCCGGAAAGGTAGTGCTGGAATGGAAAGTATCAGAATCCACACTCACGCAAAGAATACAATTTATGCCCGATGGGATAAAAGGAAAGGCCTATTGGTTTTTGGTCAGGCCTTTCCATTATTGGGTTTTTTGGAATATGGGCAAAAAAATCGCCCAAGGATAATTACTATTTTACGGCAATGCAGGAAATCTCTACATTGACATCTTTTGGTAGCCTGGCAACTTCTACTGTTTCCCTAGCAGGAGGATTGCTTTTGAAATACTGTCCATACGCTTCATTGATGGTGGCAAACTGACCCATATCTTTGATGAAGATGCTACACTTGACCACATGCTCAAAACCATAGCCTGCTGCACGAAGTACAGCTTCCAGGTTTTTCATTACAGCATGAGTCTCTTCTGTAATATTTTCATTTATCAACTCTCCTGTATCGGCATCAAGGGGGATTTGACCGGAAACATAAAGGGTATTGCCAGACTTTACTGCCTGACTGTATGGGCCTATGGGAGCTGGCGCTTCTTTTGAGAAAATGATTTCTTTTGACATAGCTGATTTTTTTCTGCAAAATAGGCATTCATTAGCCAACCGACCATAGCAAAACAATTTTTTTCAATCTGGAAAGGTGCTAAGTTTGAAAGCTTGCTTTTAACTTAAAGCATTTTGTCTTGTTGCATATATAAGATCAATAAAAAAGCCTAAGTATGGATACTATAAATTATCAGTTTACCGAAGCGTTTGCCAAGGAAATGGACTCCAAGGACCCCATGGCTGATTTCAGGAATGAGTTCCTCTTCCCAAAAGTAGATGGAAAAGAGGCTATTTATTTCTGTGGAAACTCCCTTGGGCTTCAACCAAAATCCACCGCCGGATATATTCAAAGAGAATTGGATAACTGGGCCAATCTGGCAGTAGATGGGCATTTTCACGGAGAGGACGCCTGGTACCATATCCGAAAAAAATCTAAACCGGCACTTTCAGAAATCATTGGCGCCCACGAGCATGAAGTTGTAGCAATGAACAATCTCAGTTCTAACCTTCATTTTTTAATGGTTTCCTTTTACCAACCCAATCCCAAAAAATTTAAAATCATCACCGAGGCAGGTGCTTTTCCTTCGGATATGTACATGCTCGAAACGCAGGTCAAATTTCATGGGTTAGATCCCGATAAAGTAATTGTGGAGGTAAGTCCGCGAAAAGGAGAGCATACGCTTAGAACTGAGGACATCATCAACAGCATTCATGAACATGAAGGAGAGTTGGCTTTGGTCATGATGGCAGGCTTACAATACTATACTGGACAGGTTTTTGATATGAAAGCAATCACTGAAGCAGCACATCAAGTAGGAGCAAAAGTGGGTTTTGACTTGGCGCATGCAGCGGGCAATGTTCCCCTGAAACTTCACGACTGGGGAGTGGATTTTGCGACATGGTGTTCCTATAAGTATATGAATTCTGGGCCCGGAAATGTTTCGGGTGTATTCGTCCACGAAAGGCATGCAGAAGATACCAGTCTTCCTAGATTTGCAGGATGGTGGGGCCATGAAGAAGCAGAGCGTTTTAAAATGGAAAAAGGCTTTATTCCCATGTATGGAGCAGATGGCTGGCAGTTAGCCAACTCCAACGTGCTGGCTTTGGCTGCACATCAAGCTTCTTTAGATATCTTTCAAAAAGCCGGGATCGAAAATTTAAGACAGAAAAGTGAACTATTGACAGGCTACTTGGAGTTTCTCATCGGACAAATTACTGGAGATTCAGGGGTTTTGGAAATAATTACACCTAAAAACCCAAATGAAAGAGGCTGTCAGTTATCTTTGCACATTCATAAAGGAGGCAAAGCCGTGTTTGATGAATTCTATAAACATGGCGTAGTAGGAGATTGGAGGCATCCCAATGTGATCCGCCTTGCACCTACACCTCTTTACAATAGTTTTCTGGATGTCTACAGATTTGCCAGAATACTCGAACAATCCCTTAAAAAATTCACTTAGAGTTAAGGGTACAATATCAAACCTATGAAAAAAAATGAAATCAGCATATTGGGTTCCGGCCTGACCGGTTCGCTGCTGAGTATATATTTGAAAAGAAGAGGCCTTAGCGTAGATATTTACGAGAAAAGAGCTGACAATCGAAAAGGAGACTACAAAGAAGAAGGACGGTCGATCAACCTGGCACTAAGTGACAGAGGCTGGAAAGCTTTGAAAGATCTAGGACTAACCGAAAAAGTGGAGCCCTTGACCATACCGATGTATGGTAGGAAAATCCATAATGAGCATGGGAAAACTTCATTTATCCCATACGGAAAAGAAGGTCAAGCCATTTACTCTATTTCAAGAGGACGATTCAATCAGCTTTTGATGGAAGAAGCAGAGGCTGAAGGGGTACAAATTCACTTTGAACATAAAATAGAGGATGTAAACCTCAGAGACAATACCTTATTGGTATCCAATCCTGAAGTCAAAAACCAAACCATAAGCTCAGAAGTCATCATTGGTTCAGATGGTGCCTATTCAGCCTTGCGAAATGCTATGCTGAAGCAGGTTCGTTTTGATTATAAGCAAGAATATATTTCCCATGGCTATAAGGAACTGACCATTCCTGCAACTGAAGAGGGTGAGTTTGCCATGGATCCAAATGCTCTTCATATCTGGCCTAGAGGCAGTTTCATGCTGATTGCTTTGCCAAATCCTGATAAGTCATTTACCTGTACCCTATTCCTTCCTTTTGAAGGAAAAAGGGTTTGTTTTGAAAACATCAGAGACGAAAAAGATGTAGAAGGAGTTTTCAAGACCTACTTCGATGATGCTTTCCAGATGATGCCAAATTTGAAGCAGGAATATTTCAACAATCCTACATCAGCACTTATCAATATTGAATGTTTTCCTTGGATGCAACAGAAAGCTCTACTTATAGGTGACGCTTCTCATGCCATGGTACCTTTTTACGGTCAGGGTATGAATTGTGGATTTGAAGATTGCTATATCCTAGATAAGTTGATCAGTAAGTTTGGCACAAATGCATGGGAATTGGTTTTTGCCAAGTTTCAAAAGGTCCGCAAACCTGATACGGATGCCATCTGCCAATTGGCCATGGATAATTTTGAAGAAATGAAGAATGTAGTCTCGGATCCAAAATTTCAGATTCGTAAAAAAATAGAAGCCAGACTACATGAATTATATCCACTGGATTGGATACCTCTATATACTATGGTTACTTTTTCTGACATCCCTTATTCTGAAGCCTATGCCCAAGGCAAACTTCAATCATCCATCATGGATATGGTAATGTCTGATCCTTTGATTACCCAGAATTGGGATAAACTAGATTATGAAGACATTATAGATCAGCTAGATAGAGTAAAAGCTGTATAATACAAAAGGCTGATTCTTAATGATTCAGCCTTTTTTTATAACAAAATTCTTTAATTTGAATACTTATACCTCAGTCCGTCATTTCTTTCAATTGGCCATCCTAAGTCATTATAAAGGTATGTGTATTGAATATCTGAGGCGGCTTCAGGAGTATTTTTTACAGTATATTTTGCCCGAGTAACGTTATTAGGATTCGTGTTTTCACCGGGAATGGGCTCAGGTCTCAAGAATTGATAAGGATTTTTCATGTCGTCATACTCAAATTGAGTAGTGTTGGAAAGCGTTTTAGAAGCATTTTCTGAAATAAGGAAATGACTATCCTTGATGACATTGCCATTCTGGTCATATTCATATTCCCGAATACCGCTTAGTCTTCCATCATGGAACATTTTTCTGGCTGAAATTCTACCATTGTTGTTGTATTCATATTCAGAATATCCTTTTAATTCAATACTCTTTATCAACCTTTTTTTTGAGTCGAACTCATAGACCAAAGTCCCTGTAAGCGCTGTGTTTTGTGGATTTACCCATTCTGTCCTATCTATACTTTCCTGAAGGACATTGCTATTACTGCTGAATATTCTCGAATCAAAGTATACTTCTTTGGAAAACCTTCCATTATTTTTATCATATAAATATTTAAAATAATGAATTTTACCTTTATCCGCAATCAATGAACCATCCCTATCATACTCATATTCTAAAAATATCATATCCTCAACATATATTGCCAAAAGCCTATTCCCAATGCTGGGAATGTTGTTTTCCTCAAGACAAGAACTTGTCAAAATGCCAATTACCAAAATAAAAACCAGCTGTCTCATAATTGACTTTACAATGATTTGTAGTAAAGGTATATAAAAAGATTGTACCTGTAAATTTCAAACTAATAAAGGGTGATGCAAGAAAAAAAGGCCGCTTTGGTATAAAACAGCCCTTAATATTTAAATTTTCAAAATATCACATCATTCCGCTTTTGTCCATTTGATCGTACAACCAATTGCTTTGGTAGTTTGATTGGCAACAGGCTTACCTTCCATCATTGCAGAAATGGCATCTTCAACATATCTTTCTGTAACAGCGGAAGCATCCTGATAATTATTATCTATGGCTCCTATGTATTTTACTACAAATTCACTTCCTTCTTTTTGTAAAAGATATACATGTGGTGTTCTGGTACCTCCGTATGTTTTGATCACCTCTTGTGATTGGTCATAGGCATATGGAAAAGTAAACCCTTTTTCTCTAGCACGTTCCTGCATTTTTTCGAAACTGTCACCTGGACTTGCTTTTGCATCATTTGAATTGATTGCAATGACAGGATAACCCTGCGGGGCATATTTGTTGTGTAGCGCAATCATCCTATCTTCATAGGCAACCACATAAGGGCAGGTGTTGCAGCTGAAAATAACAATTGCTCCTTTAGCTCCATCCAAACCCTTCAAAGACACTGAAGAACCATCAGTGGTCTTAAGGTTGAAATCCTTGGCTGTATCACCAATACCAAAGCCTTGGCTGTCCTGCGCGCTCACCATCGCGTGCATACTTAAGAAAAACATTCCTAATAGAAATAAACTAAGCTTTTGCATATCTGTATTATTTTAGTTGTTGGATCATTGATTTCAATTCTTCTTCTGTGACTTCTCCCTCATGAAAGGACCTACTGCCATCAGGCTTGATAAATAAAGTGGCAGGAATTGCTCCGGACCATGATGGGTCCACTTTATCAATCCACTTGTTATAATCGACATCGTTGAGCAAGTAAACTGGAGCGCTAATATTTCTCTTTTCCATAAATGAGGTGACCCTTTCAGGTTTTCTGCCGTCATCCATAGATATAAAAATCAAATCCAATGAGCTGTCTTCTGCTTGTACTTTTTGAAAGTAGGGCATCTCTTTCACACAAGGGGCACACCAAGTCGCCCAAAAATTAAAAACCCTGATCTTATCTGAATTTTGCGAAGTCAACTGTTCAAATTCGGGAAAACTTATGATTTTAAAATTGTCTTCACGGAAATCCGACTGAAAGATAAACAGGGTAAAGATAATGATTGTGGGCAATGTAAATGCTTTCATGACAAATTTCACTTACTATATTAAAATTGTACTTTTCCAATTCATTTATAGATAATATCAGCTGGTATCCGTACCAAAAACAGGTAATCAAACACAGCCTTAATAAAACTAAATAATTGTACCAAAATATTATTCTATTTTGGTCTGACCTTCTGATTAACAAAATGCTAACGTGAAGTAACAAAACTTGTTTAGCCGCTTATAAAAAACACCGAATTTTGATCATTATCCAACATGCAAAAAAGCAAGACTTTTTTATCCACATTTATCCACACTTATCCACAACGCCTATCCGTCTAACCGTAAAACTCTGAATATCAATATATTAACCCATATGTAAAAACCTTTGATTTGTGGATATCTAGCTGTAAATGAGTTTTTTACATTTTTTAAAAAAATTTTACCGTGGATAAATTTAGAAACCGAAGATTCTTCTTTTTCACCTTTTCTTGGATAAATCTAATCCAATAATCATCTAAACTTTTGATCTAGAATGAGCTCCATTCAGGAACAGTAATTAAACAAGTTTCCAAACAGTTTTCATGCTAAATTAATGAACTTTAAAGCTTCCCCCTATTAATGGTACTTATAGAAGTAAGTAGGGTACTATTTTAATTATTTTTCTAGAAGTACTGTGTCAAACTCCTTCAATGCTTTCAAGATGAGTTCTGTCGCTTCAATAAAAAAATCAGGATCGATATTCTCAAAAGTATCGGTTTCCTTATGATAGTCCTCATGGTCATCCACTCCAAAGTAAATGAAGGGAACCTCTTTTCTATGAAAAGCGGCATGGTCTGATGCGAATGTCCAGTCCTGTAATTCACCATCTGGTTCATCATGGCCAAACATCAAGGAAATCGAAGATGTTCTATCCACCTGTTGTAAAACCGGCTTAAGGAAAGGATAATGGTAAGTCCCCACAGCCCAAAGCTGATTTTGATCACTTCTACTGACCATATCCATATTGATATTCAACATAACCTGTTCTATGGGAAAGGGAAAGTCTTCCACCAAGGCCTTCGAACCATGCTGTCCCATTTCCTCTGCATCAAGGGCGACAAACATCATGGAATGTTTTGGTCTATTTAAGGAAAAATATTCTGCTATAGCCAATAAAGCAGCAGTTCCGGAAGCATTGTCATCAGCTCCAAAAAATATTTTCCCATCTTTTTTCCCCAAATGATCATAATGGGCAATGACTACAATTAATTTCTCAGACTCGCTGCCAGGGACAAATCCTACTATATTGGCGGCATTTGAGTATTTTTTCATCTCTCTCCTATTAAAAAAGTCAAAGCTCTGGGTAAAATCGGTAAACTGAGAAGTAAGACCCAAATCCCGAAATCTTTTTTTGATAAATTCACTTGCCAGATTTGCTCCTTCAGAGCCAGTTTTCCTTCCTTCAAGTTTTTCAGACGCCAAATACTCTAGATCTGCAAGTAATTTTTGGCTGTCTATTTGCTGAGCAAAGCTTGCATAAAATGTTATTCCTGAAAAGAAAATAAAGAATCCCAGAATTTTTTTCATATTAGAGCGCTAAATTAACCGTTATCTATATCCATAAAAGTAGTAAGTTTTCATTGCCCGAATCAAAAGATAAATGAAATATATTTCAGCATGCTGCCTAATTTTGCTGAGTGTTTTGGCTGTACAAGGTCAAAATACGCTTCCTGAAGTCTTTTTAGAAGGGAAATCCATTGTTCTGATATCAAATGCTCCCTCTGCCAAGCCTATATTGGACTGGAAGGACATTGCAGAAGGAGTCCATGAAGGGCTGGTGGAGGCTGGGGGTGACCCCGTGGCATACTTTGAACTGGAAGACCTTACCTTATCCGAGGAGGTCCAGGCGGCATACGCAAACTCATTCAATAAACGGCTCATTTCATCTGTTGTCATCCTTACCAGAAAATCAGATGGACAATTTCTGTTGCACATTGCCCCTTTTTCCAATTCCAGCAGTATCATCAGCAGTACTTCTGCCTGGTCGATTGATGGAAAAACTATTGCAGAAATAAAGGATAACCTCAAACAATTGGGACAAAATTCAAAATCCCAAAACTTCCTTGTGTTGGAAGTACCTGAATACCCTAAAGAGGATGCTGGGCAGTCCGGATCAAGCTCCACAAGAAGATTTTTCCCAAGAAATCCGCTTAACCTTGATGTTTTTAAATTGGGTGTACAACTAGGTGGTGCATTGGGTGATGCTGGTATTCTCAGTGCATTCAGGTATGATTTGATAGGGAAAACAGAACAGGCTATTCTAGCAGAACAGGAAGCTGAGAAAAAAGGACTTCAAGGAATTTTTGAAGCCTCTTACCCACATGAAGTCGTATACCTTGGTACAGCAAAAACTGATGCAGAATTGCTCAGTGAACGAATACAATTCTTATTGGTAAAAGTGGAGGGAAGAGAAGCCGACCTTATGGAGTCTATGGGGCTTAATCCATCGGGGCTTCAGGAGCCCAACCGTATCGTTGTCAAGTATTATATACGCCTGATCGTTAGAGATGAATTGTATCTTGGGCCTGTCTGGGATGCTGATCCAAATTGGAGAAATGCTTTAAGTTCCTTCTTGGAGAACCTCAGTATAAAACAATAAAAAAAGGACCCGAAGGTCCTGATTGTAAGCTTTTAATTGAATAATTGGGTGATCAAACAACTCCAAGCTTAAAATTCATTTATCTATTGAGCCGGTCACCCTTTTCATAAAAGCGTTCATGGCTTCTTTTTTATCCATTCCATCCTTGACCATCTTATTGACTTCCAAGGTTCCATAGAGGTTTGACAGCAGTTCACCCATTACCTCTAACTCCTCATCTTTTAAGGAAGGTATTTCAGACATATTCTCCAACAATTCTATAGTCTCATTTACCCAATCCTCATCATTTTCTTCAATGAAGTTCAATACGTGTTTAATTATCGGCAATCTCATTGATAAGGGTTTTAAGAGCTTCTTCTTTATTAGTCTGTACTTGATTGACGAGTTTACCCGATTTAAAGGCAGCAAAAGTTGGCAAGTTTGTCACTTCAGCCAGTTTTCTTGACTCAGGAAACTTTTCTGCATCAGCATAAATAAACTTGATGTTTTCAAAATCACCCGATAACCTTTTTACTTTAGGCTTCATAATACGGCAATTGCCACACCAAGAAGCACTGTATTGTACTAAGACCAATTCGTTGTCAGCAATTATTTGATTTAAATTGTCTGATTCTAATTCTTGTAACATATCGCTTTATTTTTTTGTCTATTTTAAGAACACAAAGGTACGGGCTATGTGTTTTAAAAACCAATTGATTATTTCTATATACTATTGAAGGTTCTTTAAAATAGGGTTTCGTTGATAAAAGGAATCAAGGCCAGCACTACCGCCTGCTGATAATACTCCTTCCTATCTATTGCCCCCTGAGTCAGGATTCCAACAGCACCACTTTCCTGTTTGGAATTTTCTCTTTGAAACACTTTGTCGTCAGCTTCTCCCAGTTCCATTCCCCCTTCAATCAGTTGAGAAATAGCTTCCGGCAAAATAAAACAGGCAGTTTTTGCCTTACCAACCTTACCTTCTCTATTAATGATCACTACCCAGGCAAAAGCATGCATTTCCCCATTAATAGTATCCACGCCACCCTCAATGCCTACCCAATAGTCTGCTTCTGGAAATATTGCTTTTGAATTTACCGCTCTGTTGGTAGCTCCTTTTAAGGTCTCATTATCACCTGTAGGCTGTTTGGATATTCCTGCGTCTACATTCAGCCCCTCAACCAAAAATGAAGCTTGCATAGCCTGATGGAATCCCCCATCTGTGCAATTGATCTTTACAGGGTTTTTACTGCCCACTATAACAAGCTGTTGTCTTACTCCTTGTTGTATATTTTTTCTTTTTGGAAATGCCATTATGTAATAAAATTAATCATTCTAGATTTCTGTATCTTCTACAAGAGCATTTACTTTTATAAAAGTCATACTCAGTAAAAATTACCAAGGTTCATTTAAGATCAGAACAAGAATAAAAATAAAAGGTTGCAGCCAGTCCACAACCTCAATTGATATTATGCCAAATTGGTGAATACCTGATTGACATCATCGTCTTCTTCAAATTTTTCGATAAGTTTATTGATCTCCTCTTCCTGCTCTTCATCAAGCTCAACTGTGGTGGTTGGAAACCATTGAAAATCAGCATTAATGATTTCTATATTTTTGTCTTCAAGCGCCTTTTGCATTTTCCCAAAGTCTTCAAAAGCTGTATATACAAAAATTTCCCCTTCGTTTTCATCTATTTCATCCAAACCGAAATCGATCAGTTCCAATTCAAGCTCTTCCATATCAAGTTCATTTTGAGCAAACCTGAAAACAGCTTTTTTATTGAACATAAAACTCACTGACCCAGAAGTGCTGAGCGATCCATTGGCTTTTGAAAAATAGCTTCTAATATTGGCTACGGTCCTGTTGATATTATCTGTAGATGTTTCAATGATCACTGCCACTCCATGTGGGCCATATCCTTCATAAGCGATTTCTTCGTAATCTTTCTCATCTTTATTAGAGGCTCTTTTTATCGCTGCTTCAATCCTGTCTTTAGGCATAGAAGCACCTTTAGCATTTTGAATGATGGTCCTCAGTTTTGAATTGTTGGCAGGATCGGGTCCACCCACTTTTACTGCCATCACTATTTCTTTGCCTAGTCTTGTGAAAACTTTTGACATCTGGCTCCATCTCTTAAATTTTCTTTCTTTACGAAATTCAAATGCTCTTCCCATTGGTATGCTATATTTTTAAAGGTTGGTAAAAATAATAAATCTTTTCTAAAGGATTAGAATCTAAAAAAGCTTGAATTCGTTTGGTTGTTACACGTAAAGTTTTATCCTTAATTCTTACATTTACTTAAGACCTTTAAATAAAATACATTTTTATGATTACTGTTCAGGAATTGACTCCCATTCCCAATATTCCAAAATCAAATTATAGAAGAATTGTTATTGTAGGAGCCGGATTTGCGGGCTTGAAGCTTGCCCAAAAACTCGCAAAAACAGATTATCAGGTAGTTCTGTTGGATAAGAACAATTACCATCAATTTCAACCCTTACTTTATCAGGTAGCTACAGCAGCCCTTTCCCCAAGTGCAGTTTCTTTTCCTCTAAGAAGACTTTTCCACAAAACTGAAAATATCATTTTCCGCATGGCCGTAGTAAGGAAAATTGATAAAGAGAAAAAACTCCTGGAGACCAATTTGGGACAATTGAACTATGACATGCTTGTCCTTTCCCAAGGTGCAAACACCAACTTTTTTGGAAATAAAAATATTCAGACCCATGCCGCTCCAATGAAGTCAACTTCAGAGGCCTTATACATCCGAAACAAAATCATTTCCAACTATGAAAGGGCAGTAAATCTTCCCACAGTAGAAGAGCGCCGTCCAATCATGAATGTGGTAATTGTTGGCGGAGGTGCCACTGGAGTGGAGTTGGCGGGGGCTATTGCAGAACTCAGGAATCATGTTTTTCCAAAGGACTATCCACAGCTGAGTTTTGAAAATATGCGGGTAATTCTCATCGAAGCAGGCGGAAGCTTATTGGCAGGCCTTTCAGAGAGTTCACGAGGAAAAGCAAAGAGTTACCTTGAAAAACTAGGCGTGGAGGTAATGCTTAATACTATGGTGGAAGATTATGATGGGTTTAGTGTACAGCTCAAAGACAAAGAGCCTATTCAAACAATTACCTTATTATGGGCTGCGGGAATCAAAGCGAATTCATTGCTGGGAATTTCACCTGAACAAATATCTAAAAACGGAAGATTGATCGTTGACGAAAATAACCGGCTCATAAATGAAGATGCCATATTTGTGCTTGGAGATCAATGTGTGCAAAAAGATGAAAAATATCCAGAAGGTCATCCTCAAGTAGCTCAGGTGGCCATCCAACAAGCTTCCAACCTGGCTAATAACCTGAAACTAGACCTCAAAGGGAAACCTTGGAAACCTTTCAAATATAGAGACCTGGGTTCAATGGCTACAGTTGGCAAAAAGATGGCTGTAGTAGATCTTCCATTCATCAGTTTTCAAGGAATTTTTGCCTGGTTGGTTTGGCTCTTCGTGCACCTTATGGCGATTCTTGGAGTCAAAAACAAGTTGATCATTTTCATCAACTGGGCTTGGAAGTATCTGGCTTTTGACCCGAGCCTAAGGTTACTTATCCGACCTAAATATATCAAACGACATAAAAGAGAGTGGCTGCTGGATCAAGATGAGCCAGAAGAAGGCTCATAACCTTCCGGCTCGATTGATGATATGAGAGAGATAGGTATTGGGGATCTTAGCTTCTTTTCCTCCTTTGACTATCCCTTTCCAGTACTCTTCTTTTGGAAAAATATTGTCTTTCATGTTAACAGATTTAAACATGAAAGCTTTTATTGCTCCATTTTTGGTAAATACTTCCTGTTCCACAAAATCGTACCCAGGCTCAGAAGTCAAGAAGTAATCTTTGTCTGCCACATCAACTTCATATATTATTCCATAAACAGATTCATTCGGACTAGGGACCACATTGGCCCTTGCACTGCCATCCGGGTTTTCAACATTAAACCTAAAACCAAAATGTGGTAGAATAGCTACCGCTATTTTTTTCGCTGATGACTTTAACCTCCCTTCTAAAGTGGAAGCATCGAGGTTACTCGCATAACCGAAATAGTAAAACTTCTCCATGTACATGATTAAGGTTTATTAACATTTTAATTCTAAACTGGATTAAACCTCTTAGGACTATCTAAGTCTAACCCACAGATTGCAACCAAAAAACAGTAAGCTTTTTCCGGGAAAGCCATCTATTTGGAGCAACAAATTAAACTCTGTAATTCACAATAAAAATATTAATGCTATGAAAAAGCTAATGATGATAACTGCAATTTTCTCTTTGACCTTATTGAGTGCTTTTGCTCAAAGAGATATGGAAAGAAAAGAAATCAGTCCAGAGCAAAGGGCTGAGCGATCAAGCGAAAGACTTGCTGAGAAGTTGGACCTGAGCGAAGAGCAGAAAAAACAGGTTTATGAGTTAAACTTGCAGACTGCTGAGGCAAGAAAGGCCCAAATGGAAGTCCGCAGGACTGAGATGAAACAAAATAGGGAAGCCCATCAAGCCAAAATGGAGGTCATACTCAGCCCTGAGCAACAGGAGAAATGGAATGAACTCCGTGAATCCAATCGTAAAAGAGGTGGAGAAATGAGAAAAGGAGAAGAAAACCGTAGAAAGCAATTCCGAAAAGGTGGTTCTCATAAAAAAGGGAGTGCCTCTTCTCCAAGAGGCCGATATGGCCGTGGAAGATAATAATCAGAAAAATTTCATAGAAAGGTTGGTTGATTAAACGCCTAGATAAGGCAAACAAAAAAAGCAGATCATTGGTCTGCTTTTTTTTATCCAGCTATATGCATAAAGCACAAGTTGTAACCCGCTATTTATTAGCATGTTAATTGACTGTGCAAATCATGCTATTACCATGCTTAATCATTTCTTCAGCTCGTAGCTTTTATTAATCAGAAAGAATATCCTCCTCCACTTCATAGTATCCTTCATCCTTTCTAGGTAATGCTGAGGATCCCATCAAAAACTCATCAACCTTTACGGCTGTCTCCCTTCCCTCTGAAATTGCCCATACGACAAGGGATTGACCTCTTCTCATGTCTCCGGAAAGAAAAACTTTTTTAGTAGTACTCTGATAATCTTTGGATTTGGGAAGCGAGTTTTCCATGATCTGTACACCGAAGGCTTCTAACAAACCATTTTTTGCTGGACCGGTATAGCCAATTGCCAAAAATGCCAAATCACAAGGCAGTGTTCTCTCAGTGCCAGGTACTTCAACATATTGCATTTTCCCGCCTTCTTCTTTCCATTCGATATCAACCAATACAAGACCTGTCACTTCTCCATTATCGTTTCCAATAAATTCTTTAGTCAATATAGAAAAGACCCTGTCAGCTCCTTCTTCATGCGAACTGGAAGTTTTCAATGTCATAGGCCATTCTGGCCAAGGATTTAGTACCGTCCTTTGCTTGGGGGGTTTTGGTAGGAGTTCCAATTGTGTAATACTCTTGGCTCCATGTCTGTTGGAAGTACCAATACAATCTGAGCCGGTATCTCCCCCTCCTATCACAATAACATCCTTGTCTTTTGCAGATATAGGGTTTTCCTCAATTTCTCCACTTATGACCTGGTTTTGCTTGCCTAAAAAGTCCATGGCATAATGAACTCCTTTCAAGTCTGCTCCTTTTATATTCAGTTCCCTTGGGTGCTGTGCACCTGTAGCCAAAATCACAGCATCAAAATTTCTAAGTATATTCTCCGCTTTGATATTAAAACCAACATCTGTACCTGTACTGAAGATAACCCCTTCGTCCACCATTACTTGAACCCTCCTGTCGATAACCCACTTTTCGAGTTTAAAGTCGGGTATCCCGTAACGCAATAATCCTCCTACTTTTTCATCTTTCTCGAAGACGGTCACCTCATGACCTGCCTGATTAAGCTGGTCTGCTGCTGCCAATCCTGCTGGACCTGATCCAATAACTGCTACCTTTTTCCCCGTCCTGGATTTAGGAGGGTTAGGTTTGACATAACCGTGCTCATAAGCTTCCTCGGCTATGTGTTTTTCTATCAATTCAATGGTAACAGGGTCTTTGTTGATACCCAAAACGCAAGATGCCTCACAAGGTGCAGGACAGATTCTCCCTGTAAATTCAGGGAAATTATTGGTGCTTTTCAAAATATGATAGGCTTCCTCCCATTCATGTCTGTGTACTGCATCATTAAAGTCTGGTATCACATTTCCCAAAGGACAGCCCTGATGACAAAAAGGAATACCACAATCCATACATCTCGCCGCTTGATTATTGAGTTTTTTTTCATCAAAAGGCTGATAAATTTCTTTGTAATCCTTTACTCTTTCCTCAGCTTTTCTGGACTGAGGCAACTCTCTTTTATACTTGATAAATCCTTCTTTCTCTGCCATTTTAAATCAAAGTTGTTGATTTTTCCAATGCTCTTTTTCTTAATACTTCTTTGTAATCCCTCGGGATAACCTTAATAAAATTGTTTTTATACTTTTCCCAATCATCCAAAAATGCCGTTGCCAACTGGCTATTGGTCAAGTTGACATGCAAATTCAGTTTGTTTTTGATTGTGACAAAGTCATCCTCATTTAGAGGATCCAAATCAACCATTTCAGGATTGATAAGGTCTTGGTAATCTTTAAGAATATAGGCTATTCCACCACTCATTCCAGCTGCGAAATTTCTTCCAATTTCACCGATATTAATAACCAACCCACCTGTCATATATTCACAACCATGGTCACCTATGCCCTCTACTACTGTTTCCACTCCTGAATTACGTACACAGAATCGCTCCCCTCCTTTTCCATTGATATACGCTTCACCGGAAGTAGCTCCGTAGAAGGCCACATTACCGATTATGATATTTTCATGTGCAACATACTTAGAGTTCCTGCTAGGGTACACGATAAGTTTTCCTCCAGAAAGTCCCTTACCAAAGTAATCATTAGACTCACCTTCCAATTCAAAGGTCACTCCTTTGGTGAGGAATCCCCCAAACGATTGGCCAGCGGAGCCGCTGAATTTATAATGAATGGTATCATCAGGAAGGCCTGGACTTCCAAAAATCTTGGAAATTTCATTGGAAAGCATGGCGCCCACAGTCCTGTCTATATTTTTGATCTCGAAAGAACCCCGTACAGGATTCGCTTGCTCCAGTGCAGGTGCTGCCTGCTTTATCAATTTTCTGTCAAGAACTTTTTTGAGTTCAAACTCTTGGTCTATCTGCTTAAATACCCCTACATGATCGGGAACCTCTACCTTATGAAAAACAGGGCTTAAGTCTACCTTGTCCCACTTCCAGTGATTCAAGTGCCCTGTAGCTTTTAGAACGTCACTTTGACCTACCATTTCATCTATGGTTTTAAAGCCCAAAGAGGCCATAATTTCTCTCAAATCTTCTGTTAAGAATTTGAAATAATTGACCACATGGTCTGGGTCTCCTGTAAACAATTTTCTTAACTCAGGATTTTGAGTTGCGATACCCACCGGGCAGGTATTGAGGTGACATTTTCTCATCATAATACAACCTTCTACCACAAGCGCACCTGTCGATATACCCCATTCCTCAGCACCTAATAAGGTAGCGATTGCCAGATCTCGTCCAGTACGTATCTGTCCATCTGTCTGAAGCGTAACCCTACTTCTAAGATTATTTTTGACTAAGGTCTGATGGGCTTCAGATAGCCCCAGCTCCCATGGAAGACCCGCGTGACGGATCGAACTTAGCGGAGAAGCTCCTGTTCCACCATCCGCACCGGAAATTAAAATAACATCTGATTGTGCTTTGGCTACACCTGCGGCTACTGTTCCTACTCCTGCCTGCGAAACCAACTTGACATTGATCCTTGCCTTTCTATTGGCATTTTTCAGGTCATATATCAGCTGAGCCAAATCCTCTATAGAATAAATATCGTGGTGAGGCGGAGGAGAGATCAATCCCACTCCAGGAGTGGAATGCCTTACCCTACCGATCCAATCATCCACCTTGTGGCCGGGAAGTTGTCCACCTTCACCGGGCTTAGCACCCTGAGCCATTTTAATTTGAAGCTCTTCGGCATTGGTAAGATAATTACTGGTCACCCCAAATCGACCGGAGGCCACCTGTTTGATGGCAGATCTTTCCCAGTCACCGTTTTCTTTTCGCTGAAATCTGATTTCATCTTCACCACCTTCACCTGAGTTACTTTTGGCTCCAATACGGTTCATGGCTATGGCTAAAGTAGAGTGTGCTTCGTGAGAAATTGAACCAAAAGACATAGCCCCGGTAGCAAATCTTCTCATGATTGACTCTGCAGGCTCCACTTCCTCCAATGGAATGGAAATTCGTTTTTTGAATTCAAAAAGTCCCCTAAGGGTCAGCGCATCTTTTGTTTGGTCATTGATTTTTTGTGCAAACTTCTTATAAAGAGAATAATCACCTAACCTTGTTGACTTTTGTAATAAGTGTATGGTTTCAGGATTGAAAAGGTGTTTTTCCCCTCTTCTTTTCCATTGATATACACCACCTGCTTCAAGAATTGGACTTTCTGTTTTATAAGCTGCATGATGTCTAATCAATACTTCCTCTGCTAGCTCATTGAAGGAAATTCCCGAAATTCGGCTGACAGTCCCTTTGAAACACCTGTCAATTACCTCAGGACCAAGTCCAATTGCCTCAAAAATCTGGGCACTTTGATAAGACTGTAAAGTCGAAATACCCATTTTGGAAAGTACTTTCAACAAGCCTTTTCCTATGGCATTTTGATAATTGCTGAACAGCTCCTTTTGATCAAATTTCTTATTGAATACACCTTTTTCATTAAGGCTTGCCAGAGACTCCAATGCCAAATATGGGTTGATAGCGGAAGCTCCATACCCGATAACTGTTGCAAAATGATGCGTTTCTCTTATATCTCCAGCTTCTACTACCAAGCCTGCTCTCGTCCTAAGTTTCTTTTTGATCAGGTGGTGATGAACAGCACCTATAGCAATTAAAGATGGTATTGGCGCATGGCTTTCGTTACTGTTTCTATCGGATATGATGATGATATTTTTTCCAGCGTAAATGGCACCTTCTGCTTGCTTACAAAGTTGATCGAGTGCCTCCGATAACCTACCTTCTTTATGGTCTGCTTCAAATTGAGCATATAAGGTTACCGTTCTGTAGCCCTGATCCTCCAAGTGCTTAAGTTTTTCTAAATCTTCATTCAAAAGCACAGGTTGTGAAATATGAATCTGTCTGGAATGTCTTGGGCTTTCTGATAAAATATTGTGACTTTCTCCTATTCTTGTAAACAAAGACATTACTAACCTTTCTCTAATCGGGTCGATGGGAGGATTACTTACTTGGGCAAATAGCTGCTTGAAGTAATTGGAAATATGCTGACTTTGTTTTGAAAGCACAGCCAATGGAGTGTCAGCCCCCATTGAACCAATAGGTTCGTATCCGTTTTCTCCCATTGGAGAAAGGACCACTTTGATTTCTTCGGAAGTATACCCAAAGATCGTTTGTCTCTTTTTAAGGTCTTCCAAAGTGTAAGGATGCTCCAAAGTTTTTGGATTGGGCATCAATCGGAGTTTTAATCTTTCTTCCTTTACCCAGGAATCATAAGGCTTATTGTCGCAGACAGAGGATTTTATTTCATCATCGTGGTAAACCTTACCTTTTTGTAAATCAGCAAGCAGCATCCTACCTGGACTGATTCTTCCTTTATCTGTTACGGTGGCTTCCCTGATAGGCAAAGCTCCAGCTTCTGATGATAGTATAAGTCTATCATCACTAGTTACAAAATATCGTAATGGGCGGAGACCATTCCTATCTAAAGTTGCGCCGAGAGATTTTCCATCTGTAAATAACAATGCAGCAGGTCCATCCCAGGGTTCCATAAGGGCCGCATGAAACTTATAAAATGCTTTTCTGTCCTTATCCATTGTCTGATTATCCTGCCAAGCCTCAGGAACCAGCATCATCATCACATGTGGTAGAGATCTTCCGCTTAGGGTAAGCAATTCTACCATGGCGTCCAGATTTGCTGAATCAGAATTCAATTTATTGGTGATAGGCATAAGTTTAGCCAGCTCATCATCACTGAAATAAATAGACCTCATTAAGGTCTGTTTTGACTTCATTTTGTTGAGATTACCACGGATGGTGTTGATTTCACCATTATGGGAAAGATACCTGAAAGGCTGTGCCAATCTCCAATTGGGAAATGTATTGGTAGAAAATCTAGAATGGACTATGGCCAATCCTGATGTGATTTTATTGTTTTGAAGGTCTTTGTAGAACGGCAGCACCTGATCTGTTCTAAGTTGTCCTTTATATATCAGAGTGAATGCCGAAAAACTGGCAAAATAAAATGCTGAGTTTACACCAGGGATTGTATCGTTGATGACATTGGTGGCATAATTCCTTAGCACATAGAGTTTTCTTTCCAAATCAACATCACTCAAACCATCTTTGTGACGTACAAATACCATTTCAATATTTGGCATTACCTCCAAAGCTCCGGAGCCTGGGACGGTTTCGTCTACAGGCACCTGTCGGTAGCCTATCAATTTGAAACCTAATTCATCTATTATTTTTTTAAGCTGCTCTTTGGATTTCTTGTAAAGCTGTTTGTTTTTCGGGAAAAAAGTCATCCCCACACCGTAGCTACCCTCATCAGGCAGATCGAACCCTGCCCTTGAGGTTACTTCTTTCAAAAATGTATGGGGTATTTGTATAAGCACCCCGGCACCATCGCCGGTTTTGGGGTCACTGCCACGTCCACCACGGTGCTCCATATTGCTAAGCATAAAGAGTGCATCACTAATAGTTTCATGGCTTTTTATTCCTTTTACGTTAACAACAGCTCCTATCCCACAGGAATCGTGTTCAAATTCTTCACGATAAAGTCCTTGATTCATGTATATTTGGTTTAATATAGGTTTATCTAAAATGGATGCAAAATTTACAAAAAAAATTCCTTTTTTTAAAATAGGCGTAATAAACGTCCCGTAAAAATGCATTGTTTGCACACAAATGCCGCCTTTGTTAAATTAAATAAAATTAAGTCATCCGTAATAAATTAACCTATACTTTCAAAAATTGTTTGACAATTGAATTTTTTAAGTTAAAAATGAAGGTAGATTTTTAGTAATAACTGTAATTTTCACAAAACCTGGTTTCAAATAATTTTTTTAAAAAATAAT
>NZ_REBN01000242.1 GCF_007692705.1 Mongoliibacter sp. | reverse complement strand
ATGGTGTACCACACATTTTTGGCAAATCGGACCCTGATGTTGCCTATGGCCTAGCCTGGGCACACGCCGAAGATGATTTTGAGACTATTCAGCAGACCCTTCTGGCTGGAAAGGCGATGGTGGGGAGGGTCTTCGGCAAAGAGGGTGCAGCCGTGGATTACTTTGTCCATCTTTTGGAAACAAGGGAGATTGCTGACGCAAAGTTTAAAGCTGACTATTCAGAAGATTTTCAAAAGCTTCTGGACGCTTACATGTCTGGCATCAATGATTTTGCATTAAGCCATCCGGAAAGAGTACTGTACAAGAAGGCTTTCCCTGTCACTGAAATTGATATCATTTCAGCATATATTTTATCTCTTGCTCAAATGTCAGGCGCTGATGAAGCCGTTAAAAAAATCATGGAGGGCAGCATTGACCAAGCTGAAGTCAAAGATCCTGCTGCCGGATCCAATGCCATAGCCATTCACCCCTCCCGTACGGATACAGGTGAAGCTTTTTTAGCCATAAACTCACATCAACCCTTATCTGGACCAGTTTCATGGTATGAAGCCCACCTCCACTCTGAAGAGGGCTGGAATATTTTAGGTGGCCTTTTCCCGGGAGGAATGACTGTTTTCCACGGTGTAAATGAGCATTTAGGCTGGGCACATACTGTCAATAGTCCTGACAAACTGGACGTTTTTCAACTCATCATGCATCCGGAAAAAGATGGCTTCTACAAAGTTGATGAGCAATGGATGGCGCTTGAGGAAAGGACAGTTTGGTTAAAAGTAAAACTCGCTGGCCTTATTACTATCCCTATTCCTAAAAAAGTGTACAAAAGCATATTTGGTCCAACTATGGTCACCGAGCATGGTGTTTTTAGTATTAAAACTGGTTCCTTGGAAATAATCACTGCACCAGAACAATGGTACAGAATGAATAAGGCCAAAAACTACAGCGAATTTAAAAATGCAATGGATATGATGGCCTTGCCTGGTTTCAACACAGTCTACGCTGATAAATACGATACAATCTATTATGTCAGCAATGCCTTATTGCCAATCAGAAATTCCGCATACGACTACAGTAAAACCATAGCTGGGGATCAAAGTGCAAAAATCTGGTCGGAGTATTACAGCTTCGAGGAACTTCCCCAACAGCTCAACCCAAACTCAGGCTACCTATTCAATTCCAATCATTCTGCATTCAAAGCATCTGCAAGCTCTGATAACTTGAATTCTGAAGATTATCCTAAGAGCATGGGATACGGGCTTCATGACAACAATCGCTCATTGCGATTCAGAGAAATCATGCCTGAAGAGGGTTTTATCACTTACGATAAATTTAAAAAAATCAAATTTGACAAAGCCCTTCCGACTAACCTTGCTTATGAAATTGATGTAAATCCTTTATTTACTTTAGAACCTGATAAATACCCGGAAATCTCTTATGAAATCAAAACACTTCAAAGATGGGACAGGCAGGCTGATGCTGAAAGCAAAGGGGCTGCATTATTTGCTTTTTCCTATTACCATTTAAGAGATAAAACCAAAGAGCTACAACTCGACCCTAATAGGACAATCACAGAAGAAGTGGCGGTAGAAACTCTGAAAGCCGCAAAAAAGGAATTTGAAAGCTATTTTAATAAAGAGGAAACACAGCTCGGAGATTTCCAGAAATTGGTCAGAGGGGAAAAGGAGATGCCCCTTTTCGGACTTCCTGATGTCCTGGCAGCCATGCGTTCAGAACCCTACCAAGGAGGGATGAGAAGAGGGGAGCAAGGAGAATCCTACATTATGATGGTTAGGTTCGGCGAAGGCCTTCCCTCTATTGAAACTGTTAATGTCTATGGAGCATCAAATCAGCCTGATAGCCCACATTACTCTGATCAGATGGAGCTTTTCCTAAGGCAAGAATTGAAACCCATGACCTTGGACAAAAAAAAGGTGTTAGAAAGTGCAAAAAAAATCTATTCCCCAGAAAATTTGTAAATGATTTTTTATGAAATGATCTATTTCTGCTGATTAGCTATATATTTTCATGGGAAAATTGAATAAAAGCTTCAATAAAAGCCCAAATACCTTACAGGCAAACCTAAAGCTTGAAATAAAATTTGTATTACTTAATAATTACACCACGCAAACAAAATATTATTTCAATACTACCCACTTTAACCTTTGATTATCAATTATATTTGTTTATCCGCATATTCAATTTTTAAAGAAAACTAATTGGCTTTACCTTTGCAATGTTAGCAAAAACTCAATTATGGATAAATATTCCTATATCGCCAATGCACATGTAGCTTATATAGATGAGCTCTATGCAGATTATAAAAACAACCCTGAATCTATAGACCCAAGCTGGAAGACTTTTTTTGATGGTTTCGAATTTGCCATCACCCAGTATGGTGAAGATGAAAATGGTGGAGCAAAAGTAGCCACAAAGCCATCTGATTCGAAGGCCCCTAATGGCTCACTTGCAACAAAGGGAACCATCATGGACATGGAAGAATTGCCTAAAGAAATCAAGGTAAGGGCATTGATTCATGCTTACAGGTCAAGAGCTCATCTAAGGTCAAAAACCAACCCGGTAAGAGAAAGAAGGGACAGAAAGGCACTTCTTGATTTGGATGATTTCGGCCTGGACCAGAATGATCTGAATACAGAATTTCAGGCTGGAAAAGAAATTGGCATAGGTAAAGCAAAATTATCCAAAATTGTCGAGGCACTTAAAACCATCTATGAAGGATCAGTAGGTTTTGAATATTTATACATTAGAGATCCAGAAATCCTTGACTGGTTCAAAACCAAAGTTGAAAAAGAAGCCTTGGCTTTTAACCCTGCAGTGGAAGAAAAGAAAAGGATCCTTTCCAAGCTCAATCAGGCGGTGGTTTTTGAAAACTTCCTTCATACCAAGTATCTCGGACAAAAGAGATTCTCGCTGGAAGGTGGAGAAAGCACAATTCCTTTCCTGGATGCAGTAATCAATACCTCCGCCGAACATGGCGTGGAAGAGGTGATGATTGGTATGGCGCACAGGGGAAGATTGAATGTGCTCGCCAATATCATGGGAAAAACCTACGAACAGATTTTTTCTGAGTTTGAAGGAACAGCAAAGCCTGACCTGACAATGGGTGATGGCGATGTAAAATATCACATGGGTTACTCTTCAGATATCATCACTACAGGAAATAAAAAAGTAAATCTGAAACTCGCTCCAAATCCTTCACACCTCGAAGCTGTCAACCCAGTCGTTGAAGGATTTATCCGTGCGAAAATTGATTCTCAGCATAAAGGTGACAGTAAAAAGGCATTGCCTATTCTTATTCACGGAGATGCAGCCATTGCGGGTCAGGGCATTGTATATGAGGTCACGCAAATGGCAGGATTAAAAGGGTACAATTCCGGAGGAACAGTACACTTTGTCATCAACAATCAGGTAGGGTTTACCACAGATTTCGATGACGCCAGAACTTCCATTTATTGTACTGATGTGGCAAAGATTATTGACGCACCCGTAATCCACGTAAATGGAGACAACGCAGAAGCAGTAGTTTTTGCAGCAAAACTTGCCGCAGAGTTCCGTCAAAAATTCGGGAATGACATTTTTATTGACATGGTCTGCTACAGGAGACACGGTCACAACGAGTCGGATGAACCGAAATTCACACAGCCAGAGCTTTACAATATCATATCCAAGCATCCAAATCCTAGGGAAATTTATATCAAGAAGTTGACTGAAAGGGATGATATGGATGCTAAAATAGCCAAGCAGATGGATAAAGAATTCCGTCAGCTCCTTCAGGACAGGCTCAACATGGTCAAGGAAAAACCACTTCCTTATCAGCAAACAAAATTTGAACAAGAATGGGGCAGTCTGAGAAGGTCCAATCCGGAAGATTTTGATCAATCTCCTGAGACAGGTATCTCTGAGGAATCCATTGAAGCAGTCGCAAACGCCCTTACTACCTTACCAAAAGGTTTCAAGCCCATCAAACAGATTGAAGTACAGTTCAAGCAGCGTAAAGACATGTTCTTCAATTCCAAGTCGCTCAATTGGGCGGCCGCCGAGCTTTTGGCATATGGATCATTGCTTATTGATGGCAAAACCGTAAGGATTACAGGACAGGATTGTCAAAGAGGTACATTTTCCCATAGACATGCCGTAGTACACGATGCTACATCCAATAAGCCCTATAACTCCCTAAAGGAAATGAAGGAAAGCAAAGGGCTTTTCAGCATCTATAATTCCTTACTTTCTGAATATGCCGTTTTGGGATATGAGTATGGATATGGAATGGCAAATCCTCACGCACTTACAGTCTGGGAAGCTCAGTTTGGAGATTTTGCCAATGGGGCCCAAACAATGATTGACCAGTTCATTTCTTCGGGTGAATCTAAGTGGGGTAAAATGAATGGTTTGGTGATGCTACTTCCTCATGGCTATGAAGGACAGGGGCCGGAACACTCTAATGCCAGACCTGAAAGATTTTTGCAACTTTCGGCAGAATACAATATGGTGGTAGCCAATATCACAGAACCATCCAACTTCTTCCACTTATTGAGAAGGCAATTGACATGGGAATTTAGAAAACCTTGCGTGGTGATGTCTCCCAAGTCATTGTTGAGACACCCTAAGGTGGTTTCACCTCTGGAAGAATTTACCAAAGGTGGATTCAAAGAGATCATTCTTGATAATACTGTGAAGGCCAAAGAAGTGAAAAGAGTCATTCTTTGCTCTGGAAAAATCTTTTACGATCTTGACGAAATGCGTGAAAAAGAAAAAGTCAAAGACGTAGCCATCATTCGACTGGAGCAAATCCACCCACTGCCTAAAAAGCAAATCACAGACGCATTGAAGCAGTACAAAAATGCTGAAGTAGTATGGGTGCAAGAAGAGCCAGAAAATATGGGATACTGGAACTTCATTTTACGTATGATGTATAAGGAGCTGCCTATGGAGGTCATTGCCAGAAAAATGTCAGCTTCTCCTGCTACTGGATACAATAAAGTCCACGTGCAAGAACAATCAAATATTGTAAAACAAGCTTTAAAACTTTCTTAATAACCCCTAATCCCGGAATTTCCGGGACTTAGGTTTAATTTAATTAATCGAATTTAAATTAACCTTGGGTTCGCCACAGCGAATTTGGGGGTAAACAAAAAAAACAATGAGCCTAGAAATGAAAGTCCCCGCGGTAGGGGAATCTATCTCAGAAGTAACCATTGGTCAATGGTTCAAACAGGATGGTGACCAAGTAGAAATGGATGAAGTCATCTGTGAACTCGAATCTGATAAAGCAACTTTTGAACTCACTGCTGAAGCAGCAGGTGTTTTGAAAATCCAAGCTCAAGAAGGTGATACACTGGAAATTGGAGAAATCATCTGTACTATCGAAGAGGGTGCAAAAGCTGAAAAAAGCAAACCCAAAGAGGAATCAGGATCAGACAAAAAAGAGGAATCAACTTCATCCGGCAAAACCGGCGAGGTAAAAGAAATGATAGTGCCTACAGTAGGCGAATCCATCACTGAAGTGACTTTGGCCAATTGGCTGAAAGCAGACGGAGATTATGTAGAATTGGATGAAATCATTGCTGAAGTAGATTCTGATAAAGCCACTTTTGAGCTGCCTGCTGAAGCAAACGGAATTTTAAGACATGTAGCCCAAGAAGGCGATACTTTGGAAATCGGCGGTTTAATCTGTAAAATAGAAGTGACAGAGGGCGGTGCCCCTGCATCAGAAGAACCTTCCGCAGGTACTGACTCTAAACCCGTAAGTACTGCCACTTCTGATAAAGACACCTATGCT
The DNA here is from genome assembly GCF_007692705.1 of Mongoliibacter sp. Lineage (GTDB taxonomy): Bacteria > Bacteroidota > Bacteroidia > Cytophagales > Cyclobacteriaceae > Mongoliibacter. The sequence continues at coordinate 2,973 of NZ_REBN01000242.1, read as the reverse complement.
ACAGGCCATGCTTCGCCTGCAGCGGCTAAGATTTTAGCAGAAAAAGGTATAGATGCAAAAGAAGTAAAAGGAACTGGAAAAGATGGTAGGATTACCAAAGAGGATGCTGAAAAAGCTGAAAAATCAGCACCTAAACCTGAGTCCAAACCAGCTCCTTCAAAAACTGAAGAGAAACAAAACGAGGCTCCTAAAGTAGCTGGTTCCAGAGATAGCAGAAGAGAAAAAATGTCTTCTCTTAGAAAAACTGTTTCCAGAAGATTGGTTTCTGTCAAGAATGAAACAGCCATGCTGACTACATTCAATGAGGTCAATATGGGACCAATTATGGAACTAAGGAAAAAATTCAAGGAGCAGTTCAAAGAAAAGCATGGCGTGAATTTAGGCTTTATGTCCTTTTTTACCAAGGCTGTTTGTGTAGCCTTGCAGGAATGGCCTGCTGTAAATGCACAGATTGATGGAAATGAAATCATTTATAACGACTTCTGTGATATTTCAATAGCGGTATCTGCACCGAAAGGCTTGGTGGTTCCGGTAATCAGAAACGCAGAGGCCATGAGCTTTGACGAAATTGAAAAAGAGGTTGTCAGACTGGCCACTAAAGCCAAGGAGAATAAACTCTCTATTGAAGAAATGACAGGTGGCACATTTACCTTGACAAATGGAGGTATATTCGGATCCATGATGTCTACCCCAATCATCAATGCACCACAGTCAGCAATCTTGGGTATGCACAATATTGTGGAGAGACCAATGGCAGTAAATGGTGAGGTAAAAATCCTCCCTATGATGTATCTGGCACTTTCTTATGACCACAGAATTATTGATGGCAGAGAATCTGTAAGCTTCTTGGTTAGAGTGAAGCAACTCTTGGAAGATCCTACGAGGTTGTTGTTCGGAGTCTAACTTTTGGTACGAAGTACCAAGTACGATGTACCATGAGTCAGATAAATTATCCGTTTAATTTGATCACTGTATTTGACAAAAAGTATGGTTGAAGGTAAATTCAGAGTTATTGATTTTCACTTAAAACCTTAAAAAAATGCATCGATACAAAGAATTGAAAGTATGGCAAAAGGCCATTGACTTAGCAGTTGAAATTTACCGTATTACCGAAAAGCTCCCAAAGGAAGAAAAGTATGGACTCGTTGGTCAAATGAACAGGTCAGCTGTTTCAATACCATCAAATATTGCAGAAGGTGCAGGTAGAAATTCCAACAAAGATTTCAATAATTTCCTAGGGATTGCCTTAGGTTCTTCTTTTGAGTTGGATACTCAAGCTATTATTTCTAATAGGCTGAATTATATCAATGATCAAGATTTTCAACATTTAGAAAACGAATTAGAACATCTTCAGAATATGATTTCTAAACTGAAGATGAGTTTAAATCTTCAATAACCAACTGAGTACTTTGTACATCGTACATGGTACTTGGTACAAAATAAAAAAAATGTACGACGTAATCGTAATCGGCTCCGGTCCCGGAGGATATGTAGCAGCCATCAGAGCTGCCCAATTAGGGATGAAAACTGCCATAATAGAAAAATACCCTACACTCGGCGGAACATGTTTAAATGTAGGATGCATTCCATCAAAAGCCCTCTTGGATTCATCAGAGCATTACCATAATGCTGCTCACACATTTAAGACTCACGGAATCAACCTTAGTAGCTTGAAAGTGGATCTTAAGCAAATGATCGCCAGAAAAGACGATGTGGTGAAGCAGAATGTTGATGGGATTGATTACCTGATGAAAAAAAATAAAATTGATGTTCATCAAGGGTTGGGGTCATTCGTGGACAAAACGACTGTCAAGGTCACCAAGGATGATGGATCTTCAGAAGAAATCAAAGGGAAGAACATCATCATCGCAACAGGTTCAAAACCCTCTACCCTTCCTTTTATCGAATTGGATAAAAAAAGAGTGATCACTTCTACTGAAGCCCTAAAACTAAAAGAAATTCCAAAGCACATGATCGTAATAGGTGGCGGTGTGATTGGAATGGAGCTTGGCTCAGTCTATGGCAGGATGGGTGCAAAAGTTTCCGTGGTAGAATATATGGATTCCCTTATACCGACCATGGATAAAACCATGGGTAAAGAATTGCAGAAGTCTTTGAAAAAGCTCGGTTTTGAATTCTTCCTAAAACACAAAGTGGTAGGCGTTGAAAATAAAGGAAAAGAGGTAGTTGTAAAAGCTGAGAATTCCAAAGGCGAAACCATAGAATTGAAAGGAGATTACGTTTTGGTTTCTATTGGCAGAAGGCCATACACTGACGGCTTGAATGCAGAAGCGGCTGGAGTTAAAATCACCGACAGAGGCCAAGTAGAAGTTGATGAACACCTAAGAACAAATATCCCTAATATTTATGCGATCGGCGACGTGGTTAAAGGCGCCATGTTAGCGCATAAAGCTGAAGAAGAAGGCAGCTTTGTGGCAGAAGTGATTGCAGGACAAAAGCCGCACATCAATTATCTTTTGATCCCGGGCGTGGTTTATACCTGGCCGGAAGTGGCTGCGGTAGGCTACACTGAGGAGCAGCTGAAAGAAAAAGGTATCAAATACAAAACCGGTAAGTTTCCATTTATGGCATCAGGCAGGGCTCGAGCCTCTATGGATACTGACGGTGTTGTAAAAGTACTCGCAGACGCTGAGACGGATGAAATTCTTGGTGTCCACATGATAGGCCCAAGAACAGCAGACATGATTGCTGAGGCAGTAGTGGCTATGGAATTCAGAGCTTCCGCAGAAGACATTGCCAGAATGTCCCATGCGCACCCAACTTATACAGAAGCCTTCAAAGAAGCTTGTTTAGCAGCAACTGACAATAGAGCTTTGCATATTTAAGCCTATATTTAATAAGTCCAAAAGTATCATAAAAGGTCATGAAATGATGTTCTATTTACATTTGTCATGTATAGTCTCTAAAAAATACTTTGGACGAAATTGATTCAAAAACAAAAACCAGGTCTGT